>JALHJD010000366.1 GCA_022837185.1 Desulfobacteraceae bacterium | reverse complement strand
ATATATTTTTTCTGGCATGCCCTTTGCTTTATCAAGGCCAAATACCGCCCGGCCAGGAGTTTCAGACAAAATGAAACCCGGGGCACCGGGTCATCAGGGCTTTTGTGAACAAAAGGAGGAGGGATGGATGAAAGCAAATATAGTCATGAAATATGTTTCGGTTATATCGGTTGTTTCGGCAATCGGGATGTTTGCCTATGTCGTCCACGCGTCCAAGGCAACCTCGTACCTTTCCGGGGACCCGAAGGTCTGCATCAACTGCCACACCATGAATTCGCTGTATGCCACCTGGCAGCACAGCTCGCACCGCAAAGCAGCCACCTGCGTCGACTGCCACCTGCCGCGGGAGTCCCTTGTCGACAAAATTCTCGCCAAGTCCAGGGACGGCTTCAACCATTCCTACGCCATGACCTTCCGGACCTATGAGGGCCGGAACATCAGGGCAAGCGAAGATGCCCGGCAAAGGATTCAGGCCAACTGCATCTCCTGTCACCGGGAGATCGTTTCGGAAATAACGGCAATGAACGAACTGTACCGCACAGGCGGGAGTGGAGGGGTCGAACGCGTATGCTGGACGTGTCACCGGGATGTGCCGCACGGCAGGGTCAGGGGGCTGACCGCGACTCCGGACAACATAGGAATAAAAGAAATCTGATGCCAACAAGCAAATGCCTGGAAGGAGGAACCAAGGAATGAAAAAGTCAACAGTAGTTACGGCAATCTCAGTGGCGGCCATAGTGCCCATGGCATTACTGGCCATCTCGATCAACGAGAACAAGGCGGAGCAGCAGGCCCTGAACACCGTGCCGCCCATCAAGAAATTCGAGTCGCGCAGCTCCGAGTGGGGCAAGCACTACCAGCGCCAGTATGACTCATACATGCAGACCGGGAAAAGCGACAAAATCGACGACATGCTCGAGTCCAACCCAGCCCTGGTCGTCCTGTGGGCCGGATACGGTTTTTCCAAGGATTACAACGCCCCCCGCGGCCATTTCTACATGCTGGAAGACAATATCAACACCCTGCGGACCGGGGGCCCCACCGATGCCGGCGCCGGTCCCATGCCCACCGCCTGCTGGACCTGCAAGTCCACCGATGTGCCCCGGCTGATTGACAAGATCGGCGAGGAAGACTTCTACACCGGCAAGTGGGCCCGGCACGGCGGCGAAATCGCCAACCCGGTGGGATGCGGCGACTGCCACGACAACGAGACCATGAAGCTCACCATCACCAGGGCATTCCTGAGCCGGGGCCTGGACGAGGAAGGCAGCCTCAAGACCGCGGACGCCACCCATCAGGACATGCGCTCCCTGGTCTGTGCCCAGTGCCACGCCGAATACTACTTCAAGAAAACGGAATGGACCGACAAGAACGGCCGGCAGCAGAATGCCATGGTGGTGACCTTCCCGTGGGCCAACGGATTGAGTGTCGAAGCGATGGAAAAATACTATGACGACATCGACTTCGCCGACTGGACCCATCAGATCAGCAAGACCCCCATGCTCAAGGCCCAGCATCCCGGCTACGAGATGTTCAAGACCGGCGCCCACGGCCTGAACGACGTGGCCTGCGCCGACTGCCATATGCCCTACGTCCGCGAGGGCTCGGTCAAGTATTCGTCCCACAACGTCAGCAACCCGCTGGACCACATGGCCAATACCTGCCTGAACTGCCACAGCGAGGACGAGAAAACCCTCAAGGACACCATCGCCAGGAAACTGGAAAGGAAGAACGAACTCAACAGGACGGCCATGGACGTCATCGCCAGGGCACACCTGGAAGCCGGCAAGGCCTGGGAACTCGGGGCCACCGAGGAAGAGATGAAGGACATCCTCCTCGACCTCAGGCACGCCCAGTGGCGTTGGGACTTCTCCATCGCCAGCCACGGCTCCTTCTTCCACGCGCCGGAGGAAACCCTGCGCATCCTGGGATCGGCGATCAACAAGGGGCAGG
>JALHJD010000046.1 GCA_022837185.1 Desulfobacteraceae bacterium | reverse complement strand
CTCCACTCATCCCCGGACCTCTTCTCGCACGTAGGACGGACGCATCAGACGATGACCCGTATGACCTCGTCGAGGCTCGTGATCCCCTCGGCGACCTTCTCCATGGCATCGTCTCTCAAGGTCCGCATCCCGGCCCTGATCGCCGCGGCTCGCGACCGCTCGCCGGACGTGCGGGAAGCCGCATGCCAGGCGCTGGCGACGATCTTCCTCGACAAGGTCTACATCACCTCGAAGAAGAGGGTGATCACGCCCAAGAGTATCGCGCAGAAGCAGTACATCGACGCGATCCGCAGAAACGACATGGTCTTCGGCATCGGCCCGGCAGGCACCGGCAAAACGTACCTTGCCGTCGCCATGGCCGTTTCGGCCCTGGCCGCTGAACGGGTCCGCTCCATAATTCTCACCCGGCCGGCGGTCGAGGCCGGTGAAAAGCTCGGGTTCCTGCCGGGCGACATGGCCCAGAAGGTGGACCCCTATCTTCGGCCGCTGACCGACGCCCTGAACGACATGCTCGGCCAGGAGCGTTCGCAGGAACTCGTCGAGCGGGGGATCATCGAGATCGCCCCCCTCGCCTTCATGCGGGGTCGAACCCTGAACAATGCCTTCATTATTCTGGACGAGGCCCAGAATACGACCCGGGAACAGATGAAAATGTTCCTGACCAGGATCGGCTTCGACTCCCGGGCGGTGGTGACGGGCGACGTGACCCAGATCGACCTGCCGGGCTCCGCCCAGTCCGGCCTCATCGATGCCCAGAGGCTGCTCGGCGGCATCAAGGGCATTCACTTCAGCTATTTTGCCAAGTCCGACGTGGTGCGCCACCCCTTGGTGCAGGAAATCATCGAGGCCTACGAAAAGCAGCCTGGCAAACGGGACAGGACGAAACCCGCCCGCACCTGAGCACCAGCCATGCCCCTGCACTTCGAATACCACGTTCCGGTCCGTGAGTCAGGCATCGATCCCGTCCTGCTCGAAAACAGGGGAGTGCGGCTGCTGAAGCTGCTCGGGATCACCAGCCACGTCAGCATCGTTTTCATGGACGACAGGGAAATGGCGTCCTTCAACCTGCGGTACCGAAAGCGCAAAGCAGCGACCAACGTCCTGTCCTTTCCCGCCGATCCGCGCGGGGTAGGCATTCCGCCCGAACTGGCGCCCGATGACCTGGGCGATATCCTGGTGTCCGTTGAGACAGCGGCAAGGGAGGCCCGCCGGGAGGGGAAGCCCTTGAACGACCGGCTCACCGAACTGGTCATCCACGGACTGTGCCACCTGCTTGGTCACGACCATGAGCGGTCCGAAGAGGAAGCCCGGCGGATATGGCTGATGGAGCAGGACCTTTTTCGTCAAGTTCAATTTTCCGGGAGGCACACCATGCTCCACCTTGCAGTCAATGTCGACCACGTGGCAACCGTCCGCCAGGCCCGCGGCACCAGCGAACCGGACCCCGTCATCGCCGCTTCCATCTGCGAGCTGGCCGGGGCGGCCGGCATAGTCGTCCACCTGCGCGAAGACCGCCGCCATATCCAGGATCGCGATGTCGAAATCCTGCGCCGGACGGTCAAGACCAAGCTGAACCTGGAAATGGCGGCAACCAGGGAAATGGTGGATATCGCCCTGCGGATCCGGCCCGACATGGTCACCCTTGTCCCCGAAAAGCGCCGGGAACTGACCACCGAGGGCGGGCTGAACGTCACCGGCGGCCGCAAAAAGATCGGCGGGGTTGTCGAACAGTTGAACGGCGGGAAAATTCCCGTCAGCCTGTTCGTCGACCCCGACGCGCAGCAGATCAAAGCCGCCGGCGAAATCGGCGCGACCTTTGTCGAGCTGCATACCGGCCGCTATTGCGATGCCCCGACCCGGGACGAGCAGGAACGGGAATTCGACCTGATCCGCCGGTCGGCCGCCGATGCCAGGGCCGCCGGGCTGCGGGTCAATGCCGGCCATGGGCTTGATTACCGGAACACCCCGAGGATAGCTGCCCTGGATGCCATCGAAGAGCTGAGCATCGGCCACGCCATCATCAGCCGGGCCGTATACGTCGGCCTCGACCAGGCCGTGCGGGAAATGCTGGCCCTCATCAGGCCTCCTTTTGCAGGGACCTGAACCGCGGGCCAACTGAGGCGAAGCCCGCAATCCCCATCCCCCGGCCGATTGACAAAAAACCGGCCGGCGGGTACATTGCCGCTCAATTCCATTGCCCGGGTGGCGGAACTGGTAGACGCAAGGGACTTAAAATCCCTCGGGTGTTTCACCTGTGCGGGTTCGATTCCCGCCCCGGGCACCAGGAAAAAAAGGGTTGCAGCATTATGGCTGCTTCCCCTTTTTCTTTTGTGTTTGTTCCTTCTGTATTATTCGTGGGTAATCATGTCAGAAAATTCCACGCGAGGAGTCAACCAAATTTCCGTTACAACACTCGCCGAGGAGCTTGACTCAAGAATATCTTTTATTTTTTTGAGATTGATGCTGGCAACGCACACATCAGCCGCACGAGGCACGGGCGTCGGCTGAATGCGGTTGGGCGGCAACCTCATTCGGGTATATCCGCCCGACGATGAGTCCGTAAATGCAGAATTCCACGAACCCGAATGCAAACCACATTAATGCGAGCGATGCCGGGAGCGGATATAGAAGATACTGGTTCGCATCAACAAGGAGCCCGGCAAGCAGACCAAAAAATACACCGTGGCGAAGGCCCGCCCGCACTCCGCGGTGTGGCCACTGAAGGAAACTCACTAAGAACAGGGCGGAAATACCCACCGTAATTCCCAGGCCAAGCACCATGCTGCGCTCTTGTGGCGGTCGTCCGAACGCAACGATGGCCAGGTCAGCTTCTCGAAGAAAGAAAAGGTGCACTAGCCCATTCCAAAGTAACGCGAAGACGACAATGCTCGCGATGGCTAAAAGTTGACGTTTGAATGCCATGCCGACCCCTGCAATGCTTTTCTTATGTTTATCTGTATCCGTGAATTGTTATCAGGGACGCCGGTTGGGCTTGGCTCGAAAAGCCCAACGCAATCTTCCGTCAGGAGAAAACACATCACCGCCGGAGGCGATCACGGAATGGTCTCCATCGCCGCAAACCTCGGCTCGTGCAGCGGCAGCAGGATATCCGCCATCTTCTTCACCTGCAGCAGAATGTCATACGCTGCATACACGTTCACGTGGGTGCCCGGAGGAATGACATCCATCTCCATGGCCCGTATTTCCCTGGGCGGATTGAGGTTCTCATCGATGACGCAAAAACCCGTAATGGCCGCCCGGCCGGAGGGGGTCTCGACCAGTATGGTCATGCCTCCCTCGGTATGGGCGGGAGTATGCACCATGCGAATGCCGGGCAGGATTTCCGTATCCTTCGACAAACTTCTCACCTGGCCGTTTTTTTCCACGTCCTCGATGTAATCAGCCAGGTAGCGAAAATCCAGCGGATGGGGGTCGTGAATCCGGGCCAGCTCCTTGTCATGGACATATATCTCGGCGTTTTCGCATTTGTAATCGTTTTCGCAGTGATCGTTGTGCAGGTGGGTATGAAGGACAACGTCGATATCACGCGGCGCCAGGCCCCTGCGGGCCAATCCCTGCTCAAAAGTATAAATTTTCCCGCCGATCGACTCTTCCCTGCTCCCGGACTGGATGGGGCTTAGCTCGCCGGTGTCCACCAGGATCTTCCGGTCCCCGCCCTCCAGATACCAGCAGTAAATGGGAATCGTATAAGTGACCCCGGCCCCGTACTGGTAGGTCATCATGGTTTTATCAAACACCTTGGTGCCCATGACAATGGGATGAATGATGTATTCGGCCATTATCGATTCTCCGTGGAAGAATTGTCATCAACCGGGCAGAACGGGAATGACAAAGCGGTGCGGGCGGCATTCCCGCACCCGTCCCTGCAGCATCCGGGAAGAGCCGGGGTCACTCGGATCTACGGCGAAGTGGAGTTGAAGACGTCGTAATGATACGAGCCGCCGGTAGCGGTGGCGGTCACATCGGTCATGACCGGCGATGAGCCGTATTCGTTGTAAACCCCGTAGTTGAACCGTGCGCCGGAGGCGGTGGCGGCGACATTCTGAATAACCGGCGAAACACCGTTGTTATAAATGGCGATGGCAACCCCGCTGCCGCCGGTGTTCCGCACGGTCAGATCCCGCAGGGTCGCGTTGTCCGCGCCGGTGACAACGGCCGAGGCGCCGTCATAGGAAAACGTGCTGATGGCCCCGCTCAGGATGGTCGTTTCACTTCCCGAGCCGGAGATGGTGACAAAGGGCTTCATGATCAGAGTCCGGGTCAGGGTATACTCGCCGGAACCGATCATCACCAGGTAAGGATTGTCGGCGCCGGCATCGGTTATGGAATCAACCGCGGCAACGGGATCGTCGAAATCCCCGCCTTCGGGAGCGACGGTGACAATACGCACCAGTTCCTTCTTGACCGCGTCGAGCGGCGCAAGAACAGCCCTTTCCGCAGCAACCGGCAGGGAGACAAGAAACAGAATGGACATCGGAAACGCCATGCATATCATGAACTTTTTCATGTTCCCCCCCTGCGAAAGAACCGGACAGGCATCAGCCCCGGCTTGCACGAAGCCACGGTTGGATTCACCTGCCCATGCCGTCCGTCCTGATTGCTTATATACTTATTTATACAACTTTATGAAAAAGGGATCAAATGTGCGGGAAATTGTGCCCGGCTCAAAAAACCTGAGGAGGGCGGGGCCGGTTGTGAAATATTTCTGGTTCGGACCGGCGGGAGACCGGCACGTTCCGGCCCGGCTTACTTTTTCAGGCAGTCCCGCATCGGTTCGCTCTCGATCTCGTGGACGCGGTCGGAGCGGATCTTCACCTTGGCGCAGCCGCCGACCACCAGCGGCCCGTCCGATTCGTCAAACTCCGTCCCGGCATCAGAGGTGACAACACGGCCGCCGATCACCCATTGACCCTGAAACCCGTTCGCCGGGCGCTCCTCGACAATGCCGTAGAACTCCGAGCGGTTCCGCCCGTCGTCGCGCTTGGCCGCCACCAGGCCCGGCAGGACAAACAGCGACAGGACAAAGGTAACCGCCAGGGTCACCATGATTATTTTACCGAGCCACAATGAACGCATTGAACAGCACATTTTTTCCTCCTCATGAAAAATAGATCAACGGATGGATGTCGGAAACGTTTTTGCGCTCCGAAATTATGTCGTTCAGTATAGAATAAACCCGCTCTGCAAAAGGTCAATCCGAACAGATTCGATACAGGGCAACGGACACCGGTCACGAAGCTCTCACGGCGGGTCGCCGGCATTCTTTTTTTGCGTCGGAACCGGAATTACGCTATAGATAGAAGAGAATCGTCCCGCGCCTGGTGGCGACAACTGATCTGTCATGGAACGGAGAGCCGCAATGAAAAGCATCAAACGGTTGGGTCTTGCCTGTGTCCTGGTCATGGCCTGTTCTTCCCTGCATGCCGATGAATGCATCGAGGGCAACTGCGTGGGCGGAGTCGGCGTGAAGGTCTTCGCCGACGGCGGCAGGTACGAGGGCGAATTCCGGGCCGGCCGCAAGAACGGAACCGGGACCTACACCTTCCCCGACGGCACCGTCTACGAGGGAGAGTTCTTCGACGGCGAACGGCACGGACTGGGTACGGAAACTTCCCCCGACGGCGGCAGATACGTCGGCGGCTTTGAGAATGGACAACGGAGCGGCCAGGGGACGTTGACCCTGCCCGACGGTCAGGAATATAGCGGCGATTTCCTCAACGGCCGGCCCAACGGCCGGGGAACCGCGAAATTCGCCAACGGCGACCTGTATGTCGGAGAGTTCGTCGACAACAAGTTCAACGGCCAGGGCACCTACACCTTCGCCGACTCCAGTCAATACACCGGCCAGTGGCAGGACGGCGTCCGCAGCGGGCAGGGAACCATGACCTACCCCGACGGGGAGAGCTACACCGGCGAGTTCAGGGACGGCATGTTTGCCGGGCAGGGAACCTACAGGTTCAGGGACGGAGCCGAATATACCGGAGAATGGGCTGAAGGAAAAAGGCACGGCGCCGGGGTGATGATCAACGCCGACGGCCGGAAATACACCGGCGGATGGCTCAACGATGAAAAATCCGGCCAGGGGACGGAAACATTTCCCGACGGGCGCCGGTATACCGGTGATTTCGCCAATGGTCGGATGCACGGTCAGGGGACCATGATCTTTGGCGACGGCAAAAAATACACCGGCGAATTCAACGAAGACCGCATCCACGGACAGGGAACCCTGACCATGCCCGACGGCTCCCGGTTGAGCGGCCGATTCGACAACGGGACCTACATGCCATGAGCCGGCCATTTCCCCGGTTCGGCGCGGGAAAGACCGCCGGCCTGATCATCATTGCCTCGCTCCTGTTCCTCCTCGCCGCCTGCAGCAGGGTGACGCAGGAGAACTACCGCAGGCTCCAGGTGGGCATGGAATACTCCGAGGTGACCGCGGTACTGGGGAAGCCTTCCCGCTGCGACTCCGTCCTGACGGCAAAAACCTGCGACTGGGGCAAAAAAGACCGGATGATCACCGTCCGCTTTGTCGGAGACAAGGCCGTCTTCTTCTCCAGCAGGGGAATATGACCTGTCCGGCAGCCTGGTTCCTGCCAGGAAGCGGAACACTTGACCTTGAACATTTCTGAATGTGATTACCACCAATCTTCAGTAAATGTATTGTTGGTGTTAGAAAAAATGTTGTCATTTCGAACGAATGTGAGAAATCTCCTTGCTCCGAGGACGTGAGATTTCTCCCTGCGGTCGAAATACACACGAAACCAACCACTGCGAACCATGGCAATTTCACTGCTGAAGATGAGTGGTAATCAAATTTCTGAATTGCCGGCACAACTCTGTTGTGCCGCACAATGAATCATGAGGGTACTCTATCATGAACTCGGTTTTTCCCTATACGGCCCGCAACCTCTATGACTGGCTGACCTCCGGGGAGGACGTGGTGGTCGTCGATGTGCGCAATGAGAAGGAATTCGCCCGCTTCAAAGTCGAAGGCCCGCGCCCCTTTCCCCTGCTCAACATCCCCTATTTCGATTTCATGGAAATGGAGCGGGAAAGCGTCGCCCGCCTGCCCCGGGGCAAAAGGCTCCGGTTCATCTGCGCCACCGAGGCGTCGGCAAAGTACGTGGCTGAAATACCCGGGAAGCATGGATTCAACGATGCCGGCTACCTGACCGGCGGCATCAGCAGCTGGGGCAATCTCCTGGTGCCCCGGCGCGTCGCCGCCGCGGCCGGGTATGAGCTGTACCAGTTCATCCGGCCCGGCAAGGCGTCCTGCAGCTACGGCCTGGTTGCCGGGGAAGAGATGATGCTTTTTGATCCGTCCCGCAACGTCGAATTTTACCTTGATTTCGCCGACAGGAAAAACGCTCGCATCGTCAAGAGCTTTGAAACCCACCTCCAGGCCGATTATATCGCCGGCAGCCGGATGATCGCCGAACGAGCCGGGGCGGAATTCCTGGCCAACGAGGCCGACTTCCAGGGGGCGAAAATTGCCTATACCCCGCTGCGGGACGGCCGGCGGTATGGTTTCTCGGCCGGCGGGCCGGCAATCCGGGCCCTGTTCACCCCCGGCCATACCCCGGGCAGCACCTCATACTGCATCGATGACACCTTCATGCTCAGCGGCGACACCGTGTTCATCCGTTCCATCGGCCGCCCCGACCTGGGAGGCCGGGCCGAAGAATGGTCAAAACTCCTGTTTGCGACCATGCAGGCGGTCCGGCGGATGGACCCGAACCTCGTTGTCCTGCCCGGCCACTTCATCGCCTGGGACGAGGCCGACAGCGAACTCGTCTTCCGTTGCCCCCTCGGGGAGGCGATCCGGCGCAACGAATCCATTTATGCCATGGACACCGTTGACCGGTTCATCGACTTCATCAAAGCCAACATTCGTCCCCAGCCGGAGGAATACGCCCGCATCAGGCGGATAAACGCCAACCTCGAGCAGGCCGACGAGGAAGAGCAGGAGATCCTCGATATCGGCAAGAACGAATGCGCCGCCTCTGCCTACGCCAGGCTGCAGACCGCCTGAAAGGGAAGCGCGGCATGCGGGAAATCATCGAGATCACCACCGACCGCCGCGAGACCCTGGTCGACATAACCAGCCGGGTCGAGGACGCCGTGCGCCGCAGCGGCATCGCCGACGGCCTGGTTTCGATCTATGCCCAGGGGGCGACCGGGGCGATCATGATCCAGGAGAACTGGGATGAATCGGTGCAGACGGACGTCATCAACCTGCTGCGCGGCATGATTCCCCGGGGCGTCTGGCTGCATGACCGTCAGGACGGCAACGGTGACGCCCATCTCAAGGCCGGGCTCATCGGCCCCTCGGAAACGGTGCCGGTAATCGGCTCCCGGCTCGGCCTGTCGCGCTGGCAGAATATCTTCTTTTGTGAATTTGACGGGCCGCGGGACAAAAGGACCATCGTATGCACTGTGCTCGACGCTGCCTGAAGCCCATCGCAGTCCTTGTCCTGCTGGCCGCCTCCTTCCTGGCGGCCCACGCCGCCCCTGCCCGGGAAGACCCCTCTCCGGCCCACAAGCTGCAGACCGTTCTGAAAAATTCCATCCCCCGGTTGGAAGAGGAACTGGCCGGCCAGGGCTTCCGGCTGGGACTGCCCGTTTTTATCCGCATCTTCAAACTGCCGGGAAAACTCGAGATATGGCTGGCGGATAACGGCCCCTACCGTCTTTTCAAGACCTATCCGATCTGCAGCTATTCCGGCTACCTCGGTCCGAAGCTGCGGGAAGGCGACTGGCAGAGCCCGGAGGGTTTTTACAGCGTGACCGCGGAGCGGATGAACCCCCGGAGCAGTTACCATCTTTCCTTCAACATCGGCTATCCCAACGAATATGACCGCGGCCTTGGCCGCGACGGGGGCAATATCATGGTGCACGGCGATTGCGCCTCCATGGGCTGTTTTGCCATGAACGACGGCCGGATCGAGGAAATTTACACCCTTGTGCTCGCCGCCCTGGCCGCCGGCCAGGAACCCGTCCCGGTCCATGTTTTTCCCTTCCCCCTGACCGACGCGAACCTGGACAAGTTCAGATACTCCCCGTGGCTGGGCTTCTGGAAAAACCTCAAGGAAGGATTTGATGTCTTTGAGCGGACCGGCCGGGTGCCGGAAATAGGGATTGTCGACGGCAGATACGCCGTCATCGGCACCCTCGGGCTGGCCATGTCCGGGGAGTCCCGATAGATTTTACTTCTTCTCCCGCAGTCCTTCGAGGTCTTCGAGATAAATGGTGCGGCCGTCCACCCGGATCAGGCCTTCCTCGGTCATGCGGGCAAAGATCCGGGAAAGGGTCTCCGGGATGGTTCCCAGCAGACTGGCCAGCTGACCCTTGGGGATGTCCAGGGTCACCCGGGCCGTCGATCCCTGTTCCTCGGCAAGATAGAGAAGATAGTCGGCCAGCCGTCCCGGGACTTCCTTGAGGGACAGACTTTCGATCTTGGCGGCGAAACGGCGGAGCCGCAGCGACAGCATGGCCAGAATGTTCAGGGCCAGGGAGGGATTGGCCGCCACCAGGTCGACAAACTGCTGCCGGGGAAAAAAAAGCAGCCGGGACCTGACCAGGGCCATGGCATTGGCGGGAAAGGGCTTCCCGTGGAACACCGGGACCTCCCCGATGGGCTCGCCCGGTCCGAAAATATGCAAAATATGCTCCTTGCCGTCCAGGGACATCTTGTAAATCTTCACCTGTCCGTCAACCACCATGTAGAAGCCTTTGCCCTCTTCGCCCTCGAAAAAAATCTGCTCACCCCGTTCATATGTTTTGGAGACGGCAATGGCCGCCACCTTGTCCAGTTGTTCCTCGGGAAGCTCCGAAAAAAGAAGGCTCTCGGCGATTATTTTTTTCCTGTTTTCCATTTTTTTTAAAAAAATATCGGGTATTGATTTAGGTCAAGGGAAAGAGGCGCGCATCGGCTACACTGTCATCATAATGAAGTTTATGATTCATGGCGACTTAATTTATCAATAGAAATGGAATGAAAAGGAGAAACACGATGTTTTGTAATCAATGCGAACAGACAGTCAAAGGGATCGGATGCGAAAAAATCGGCGTCTGCGGCAAGAATTCCGAGGTCTCGGACCTCCAGGACCTGCTCATCCATGCTGTGCAGGGTTTGGCCCTGTACGCGGCCGAGGGGAGAAAGCTCGGCATCGTTGACGGGGAAACGGATCATTTCACCATGGAGGCGGTCTTTTCCACCCTGACCAACGTGGATTTTGACCCGGCCCGTTTCCAGGAACTGATCAACAGGGCGGTGGAACTGCGCGAGGCAATGAAGGCCAGGGTCGCCGCCGCCGGCGGCAAAACCGATTTCGCCGAAGCCGCCGCCGCTTTTACCCCGGCGCCGACCGTTGACGGACTGGCGGCTCAGGGCGCCGCCCTCGACTTCATCCGCTCCCTGGACGAGGACGAGAATATCCGCTCCCTGAAGCAGACCCTGCTTTACGGGCTGAAGGGCATCGCCGCCTATGCCGACCACGCCTGGATCCTCGGCCAGAGGGACGACGCCATTGCCGGGTTCATGTACGACGCTCTGAATGCCCTGATGGCCAAGGGGCTGACCGTTGACCAGTGCGTGGCCGCGGCCATGAAAGCCGGGGAGATCAACCTCCGGACCATGGAGCTGCTCGATGCCGGCAACACGGGCACCTACGGCCACCCGGTTCCCACCCGGGTGCCGCTTGGGGCCAAAAAGGGCAAGTGCATCCTGATCAGCGGCCATGACCTGAAGGACCTGCAGCTCCTGCTGGAACAGACTAAGGGCAAGGGGATCAACATCTACACCCACGGGGAGATGCTGCCGGCCCACGCCTACCCTGAATTGAAGAAGCACGACCATTTTTACGGCCACTTCGGGACTGCCTGGCAGAACCAGCACAAGGAGTTCCCCGAGTTCCCCGGTCCGGTCCTGTTCACCACCAACTGCATCCAGAAGCCGCAGAAGTCCTACCAGGACCGGATCTTTACCAACGGCCTGGTGGGATGGCCGGGCTGCACCCATATCCGCAACAAGGATTACACCCCGGTCATTGACAAGGCCCTGGCCATGGAAGGGTTCACCGCGGACACCGAAAAGGGAGCCGTCATGGTCGGATTCGGCCGCAATACGGTCCTGGGCGTTGCCGACAAGGTCATCGAGGGCGTCAAGTCCAAGGCCATCCGCCATTTCTTCCTGGTGGGCGGCTGCGACGGCGCCAAGCCCGGCCGCGACTACTACACCAAATTCGTGGAGCAGGTGCCGAAGGATTGCGTGGTCCTGACCCTGGCCTGCGGCAAGTTCAGGTTCTTTGACAAGGACCTGGGGGACATCGGCGGCATCCCGCGCCTGCTCGATGTCGGCCAGTGCAACGACGCCTACTCGGCGATCAAGATCGCCTCGGCCCTGGCCGATGCCTTTGAATGCGGGGTCAACGACCTGCCCCTGTCCATGATCCTTTCCTGGTACGAACAGAAGGCGGTCGCCATTCTGCTCACCCTGCTCTACCTGGGGATCAAGGATATCCGGCTCGGACCGTCCCTGCCGGCCTTCATTACCCCGGCAGTGCTCCAGGTGCTGGTGGACAACTTTGCCATCAAACCGGTGGCGGAAACCCCGGAGGAGGACCTGGCCGCCATTTTGGGCTGATGACGATCATATCCCCCTGCGGCGGCCGGGCGACAATGGCCGGCCGCCGCTCCCCCTTAAGGATATGTGCTGCCTTAAATGACCAGGCATCCCGGAGAGAGTGGCGGAGGAGGAAAAATGTCGTATATTTTCCCTATGCAGGCATGCCGGCCCGAAGGCTCCGGATTCATGGAATAACGGTATCGGACCGGTCGAAAGTGAAACTGCACCACGCTGAGTGAGGAACGCCATGCAATGCCCAGGTCAGGACAGCCGGTACTGGAGCGGTGACGATGTGTTCGAGACCGAGTGCCCCCGGTGCGGACACAGTGTCGAATTCTTCAAGGACGACAGCCGGAGAAAATGCCGCAATTGCGGCCATCAGGTACTCAACCCCAGGATCGACTACGGCTGCGCCACCTATTGCCCCTATGCGGAGCAGTGCCTCGGCTCCCTGCCCCCCGAACTCCTGGCGGGCCGGGACGATCTGTTCAAGGACAAGGTAGCCCTGGCCATGCGCCGCTATTTCGGCGCCGACGAAAGGAGAATCAGGCACGCCGAGGACGTTGCCCGTTACGCCTTGGAAATCGGCAGACTGGAAAAGGGCGACATGGCGGTGATCATGGCGTCGGCCTACCTGCACGATATCGGCATCAAGGAGGCGGAGCGCAAGTTCCGGTCCACCGCCGCCAGGTACCAGCACGCGGAAGGCCCTCCCATCGCCCGGGATCTGCTTGAGGGCCTGGGGGCGGAAAGCGGCCTCATTGACGAGGTATGCGACATAATCGGCCATCACCATGCCCCGCGCGAGGCCGAAACAACCAATTTCAAGGTTCTCTATGACGCCGATCTCATCGTCAACCTGGAGGAAAAATACCGGGAGGCCCCGCCCGCGGCTGAAAAGCTGGAAAAAGTCCTGACCGGTTCATTTCTCACCGACGCAGGCCGCCGGACGGCCGGAAGCGTCCTGGTGAAACTGGTCGGGAAATAAAGCCGGCCGGCAAAGTTCCCCCGGCCCGGAACGAATCATACCAATCAGCAGACAGGAAAAAACATGATGACAACACTGCGTAAAATAATTGAAATAGACGACGAATTGTGCACGGGCTGCGGGGAATGCGTTCCCGACTGTGCCGAAGGTTCGCTGGAAATCATAGACGGCAAGGCCCGCCTGGTGGCGGATAAACTCTGCGACGGCCTGGGCGCCTGCCTGAAATCATGTCCCACCGGCGCGCTCAGGATCGTTGAGCGGGAAGCCGAAGAATTCGACGAGGACGCCGTTAAGGACTTCCTCGCGGCAAAGGAGAACAGGAGCCCCGCCCCGGCGGGAGGATGCCCCTCGGCCCAGCTCCGCGTTTTTCCCCCGTCTCCCTGCGAGGCCGCGAACAGGCCCGGCACCCAGGCGGATTCGGCCCTGTCCCACTGGCCGGTCCAGATCAGGCTCATCCCCCCGACGGCGCAATTCCTTGAACAAGGCGACATCCTGGTCGCGGCCGACTGCACCCCGGCTGCGTATCCGGACATGCACCGCGACTTTATCCGGGGCAGGGTGATTATGATGGGCTGCCCCAAATTCGACGATGCCGGACTCTATGTGAACCGCTTCACCGAGATCCTGCGAAGCAGAAACCCCCGTTCCCTGACGGTCATGGTCATGGAAGTGCCCTGCTGTTCCGCCATGCTCCAGATCATCGCCAAAGCGCGGCGGGACGCCGGTTCATCCGTGCCGGTTCGGCAGGTTGTCGTTTCCACCCGGGGAGACATCATTAACGACCAGAACTGGTAATTCCGTTCAACACCGGGCCGTTATCGCCCCGGCCGTTTACGACGGCGGCGATACCAGAACCCCGCGCCCGCTATCAGCAGCCCGGCCGCCATGATCGGATACCGGGCTGCGGCAACATCTATGGAGACCAGGGAATTGACGATCAACAGCCCCCCGGCCCCTATCAGCAGCCAGTCGGTGACCACGCTGGCAAAATGCAGTATTCTGTCCAGGATTCGCATTACCCTGTCTCTCTTCCGGTGATCAAGGCGGTCATTGTCCCCTCCCCTTAGGTTTTCCGCCGAAAAAAACGCATCAGGGGAACAAGTTTCCTCCCCGGCACGCGTCAGCGCGGCACGCTCTTTTGCTGGCAATCTATCCTGCTGCTATGTTACAATGATTGCCAAAAAAAAGCCTTAAGAGGTGCCCGATGAGCGAGAAAAAACATGCCTGTGCGATCTGCGGGAAAAAAACCGACAAGCTGAAAACCTGCAAAAGCTGCGGTCGAAAATACTGTGAAAAGTGTCAAAGCCCTTCCACCAACCAGGATTTCTGCAAAGACTGCGTCAGCATGGAGGGCGTGGTATCGAAAACCAGATAACGGCCCCCCGCCCCTCCGGGCACCTTCTCCCCCGTGAGGAGGGTGTATCGAGTCACGTAGGTTGGCGGTGAGCACCGCGAACCCCAACAATTCGCGCGGATTGCGTTGGAAAAGTCGGCAGTCGGCAGTCGGCAGTCT
>JALHJD010000365.1 GCA_022837185.1 Desulfobacteraceae bacterium | reverse complement strand
CCTTTGTCCCTGTTCCAAGGAAATCAGTCAGGCGGGAGCGCACAACCAGCGGGCCGAGGTCAGGCTGACTGTCAGGCCGTTGCGCTTTATCTGGCTCGAGGATCTGATCTCCCTGGTTGAGCGCTGCGGATCATGCCAGCTCTATGCCCTGCTGAAGAGACCGGATGAAAAATTCGTTACCGAACAGGCCTACGCCAATCCGATGTTTGTCGAGGATGTGGTCCGAATGGTTTCCCAGCAGGCGCAGGCCCGTGACGACATTGCCTGGTTCACCGTCAGCGTGGAAAGCTTTGAGTCGATCCATAAACACAGCGCCTACGCCTACGTTGACAGCCGAGACCTCGTCTAGGTGATGCCCTTCACAGGCTTTCCGGACCGGCAGAGGGAGCAGCCCGGCCGCGCCGGGGGTCATGCCTATTTCTTCCGGTCAAGCAGCAGCAGGTTTATAGCCGACATCAATTGGGCGTTGGGAGGAACGATCCCGAACCGGACACTCAATTCCGGGGTGAAATCACTTTCCGCCTGGGCATTATACGCGGTCATGGCAAAATACAACAGGCCATTCAGCCCATAGACGGTGCACAGCGGCGCCTCTCCGTATAAATTCTGGCACTGGAAATCGGCGGCGGAGAGGTCCCGGCAGTTGGCATCGGTCCCGTCATCAAGGCATCGCTTGGCTTCGGCGAAGTCGATGTAATAGTCGTAGGTAAAATTGGTCTTGAGAGTCTGGTTGAGGGTGTACCTGCTTTCAGAGCCGTAATACAGCCGATAGCCGATCACATTGTCCTCGGGCGGATTGGCCAGCCAGGAGAAGCTTGCTTTTTCGGCGGCATGCGCGGCTGCAGCTCCTCCGCCGGCCAGGAGGAAAAACAGCGCGGCGGCAAGGACCGGGAAAATCCGGGAAGGAGCTGGTCCCTCCGTCGCCTGGCTCGGAAAAGTATTCATAATGTCCTGCAGATATATCTCTTCGCTGGAAGCGGTATTTTTGCCCTGTTCGGCGTCAATGGCATATCCCCTTAATTAACGCACTTTTCGTGCCACAATTACAACAAAATTGTCCATCCCGGAATGAACTCCCTCTTGCAATTTCTTTTCTGTTTAATACTCTATAGTTACAAGAAAAAAGGGCGGGGCCGGGCCTTTCCGGTTCCATGGATTCATCGGCAGGAAACCCTGCTCCGAACCGCTTGGGGGCACGCAGAATGTCACTTTTCCAAGACATGACAACATGTTGATATTACACAACATGTTAAAAAAGGGGGGCAGAATTGTCTCATCGTGGAGACAAAATTTGGCCGGGAGGCCTCTCCGTTCGGGCTGTTACTTGAACAGCGCCGGGACAATATGGTGCCGGTTCAGCAGCTTATAGAAGTCGGTGCGGTTCCGGTTCGCAATGCGCGCGGCCTGCGAGACATTGCCCCTGGTCATCTTCATGAGCTTGATGAGATATTGCTGTTCAAACTCGCGGCGCGCTTCGGCCAGGGTGGAGACTTTTTTCTGATGTTGCTTAATTGCGTCATGCAGAAGATTTGCCGTGATAAGCGGAGAGGTGGCCAGGGCGTAGGCGTTTTCAATGACATTATACAACTGGCGGACGTTGCCGGGCCAGGCGGCATTGACCAGGATCTGCATCGCTTCGGGGGTAATCTTCTTGACCGGCTTGTCGCCGCCGCCCGACAGAATGTCTATGAAATATTCGGCCAGCAGGGGGATGTCCTCCTTGCGTTCGTGCAGGGGCGGCAGTTCAAGACTGACGACGTTGAGCCGGTAAAACAGATCCTGTCGGAACTGCTTGTTCTCCACCGCTTCTTCCAGGTTCCGGTGGGTTGCCGAAATTATCCGGACATCCACGGGGACCGGGGTCGTGCTGCCCACCGGCCGTACCTGTCTTTCCTGCAGCACACGCAGCAGCTTGACCTGCAGGTGCATGGGCATGTCGCCGATTTCATCGAGAAAAAGCGTC
>JALHJD010000364.1 GCA_022837185.1 Desulfobacteraceae bacterium | reverse complement strand
GCAGCTTCTTTCGGCTTGATTGAATTGTCCACACTTCGTCCCTCGCACCCAACGCCGTTCGCGTTAGCGAACATCTTCCTAACAGCCTACAGCCTAAACCCCTACAGCCTTGGAGTGAATCATGTCACTCCAGGTTGTACTTCTTGATCTTCGACAGCAGCGAAGGGTAGCTGATCTCCAGAATCTCCGCGGCGCGGCTCTTGTTGCCGCCGGTGGCGTCCAGGGCCCGGCCGATGAGGTTTTTCTCCATGATCCCGCCGGCATCCTTGAGGGAGAGGGTGCCGAAGAAATCCATCAGCCGCCGGTTTTCGGTCCGGCCGGCCAGGTTCGGCGGAAGGTTGTCGATGGTGATTGCCTCCTGCTCAGCCATGACCACCGCCCGCTCGATGATGTTTTCCAGCTCGCGGACGTTGCCCGGCCAGGAATAATGGAGGAGCATGGCCATGGCCGGGGGGGAGATGGAGGTGACTGAGGTGTGCAGTTTGCTGTTGATTCGCTTGAGCAGGTGGGTTGCCAGCACGGAGATGTCCTCCGGCCGCTCCCGCAGGGGAGGGATATGAATGGCCAGGACATTGAGCCGGTAGAAGAGGTCCTCCCTGAATTTACCGCTGCTTACTTCCGCGGCAAGGTCTTTGGCGGTGGCGGCGATCACCCGGACATCGATGCTTCGGCCCCGGGTGGCGCCTACCGGGCGGATTTCGCCTTCCTGCAGGACCCTGAGCAGCTTGACCTGGAGTTCGACCGGCAGTTCGCCGATTTCGTCAAGAAAGAGGGTGCCGCCGTCGGCCTCGGCGAACAGTCCGGCGCTGTTCCTGTCCGCCCCGGTGAAGGCGCCCTTGACATGCCCGAAGAATTCACTCTCCAGCAGGTTCTCGGGCACGCCGCCGCAGTTGACCGCCACAAAGGGCATCTGCCTGCGCGGGGAATGCAGGTGCAGGCCCCGGGCCACCAGCTCCTTGCCCGTGCCCGATTCGCCGGTGACCAGGACCGTCGTGTTGTAGGGCGCGACCTTGCGCGCCAGTTGGAACAGCTCCCGCATGGCCGAGGACCTGCCGACCATGGCGCCGAAGTCCGACTCCCCCCGGACCGCCTCGATCTCCTCGCGCAGCAACCTGTTTTCCCGCCGCAGGGTTTCCCGCTCCTCGGCTTTCCGCAGGGTGAGCAGCACCTCGTCGGATTTGAAGGGCTTGGAGATAAAGTCGTATGCCCCGGCCTTGATCGCCTCCAGCGCGGTGTCCACGCTGCCGTAGGCCGACATCATGATCACGGTCGAGTGCTCGATATGGGGCCTGGCCGCCTGCAGGAACGCCATGCCGTCCATCCCCGGCATCCTGATGTCGCAGAGGATGAAATCAAAGAACCGGTGCTCGACGCACTGCAGCGCCTCGCGCCCGTCCCCGGCCGTCTCGACGAGGTAGCCGTGCCCTTCCAGCAGCGACCGCAGCATGTGCCGCATGTTTTCCTCATCATCGATGATCAGGAGATGTTGTTTCGGTTGCGGCACTTGGCCTCCTTGTCGGTCGGCAGTGGTTAGCTTTTTAGGCTGTAGGCTGTTAGTCTGTAGTCATTAGCTTTTTAGGCTGTAGACTGTTAGCCTGTTAGGTGTTTATTTCCCTCTCCAGGGAAGCGAACACAGTGAGACTCCGGGAGGGTGGCCGAGCCAACAGCGAAGTTGCAAACTTAAAATCTCGAACCTCGCACCTCGAATCTCGCACCCACACCGTTCGCGCCAGCGAAGATCTTCCTAACAGCCTACAGCCTAAATCGCTTCAGCCTGTTTCTTCCTAACAGCCTACAGCCTAAATCGCTTCAGCCTGTTTCTTCCTAACAGCCTACAGCCTAAATCGCTTCAGCCTGTTTCTTCCTACCAGCCTATAGCCTAACCCGCTACAGCCTAAACCCCTTCAGTCTTCTCTTCCTAACAGCCTACAGCCTAAACCGCTACAGTCTAACCCGCTACAGCCTAA
>JALHJD010000363.1 GCA_022837185.1 Desulfobacteraceae bacterium | reverse complement strand
CCGGAGATCACCGCCCGGCTCAAGGAATCGGTTGAGGGCATGGCGCTGCAGGTCACGGTCCAGGACTCGGAAGTCTTCCAGTACATGCACAGGGTGTAGGCCATGAAATTTTCCAGTGAAGAAATCCTCGAAACCGTCGGCATGATCGCCGAAGACAAGCTGGACATCCGGACCGTGACCCTGGGCGTCTCGCTGCTTGACTGCTCCGACCCGGACCCTGCGGCCTGCGCCCGCAAGGTGCGGAGGAAAATCCTGGCCAAGGCCGCCAAACTGAGCGAAAAGACCCGATTTGTCGCCGATGAATACGGCCTGCCCATCATCAACAAGCGGATCAGCCTGACGCCGCTGTCCCTGGTGGTTCCGGTCGCCGACCCGGCCGCTTTCGCCGAGGTGGCCCGTGCGGTCGATGAGGCGGGGGCCGAACTGGGGGTTGATTTCATCGGCGGCTATACCGCGATGATCCAGAAGGGTGAAACGGCCATTGACAGGGCCCTGATCGCCGCGATGCCGGGAGTCCTGGCAACCACCGGCCGGTTCTGCGCCTCGGTCGTCCTGGCCTCCACCAGGGCCGGGATCAACATGGACGGCTGTTACGCCATGAGCCGGGTCATAAAAGAGACCGCGGCCCGGACCGCCGACAGGGACGGCATCGGTTGTGCCAAGCTGGTCCTCTTCGCCAACCCGGTGGAGGACAATCCCTTCATGGCCGGGGCATTTTTCGGAACCGGGGAAAGCGAGAGCGCGATCCTGGTCGGGGTGAGCGGCCCCGGAGCCGTGCGCCGGGCCCTGCAGAAGCTCGGTCCCGAAGCGGATCTCGGCCAGGTGGCCGAGACGATCAAGAAAACCGCGTTTAAAATCACCCGGGCAGGGGAACTGGTGGGCAGGGCGATGGCCGATCAGCTCGGCGTTTCCTTCGGCATTCTCGACCTCTCCCTTGCCCCCACTCCGGCCGAGGGCGACTCCGTGGGCCAGATACTGGAGACCATGGGGCTGGCCATGCCCGGAGCCCCGGGTTCGACCGCCGCGCTGATGATGCTCAACGACGCGGTGAAAAAGGGGGGGTTGTTCGCTTCATCGTCGGTGGGGGGCCTTTCCGGCGCCTTTATCCCGGTGAGCGAGGATGCGTCAATGATCGCGGCGGCGGAAGCAGGGGCGATAACCATTGAAAAACTCGAGGCCATGACCAGCGTCTGTTCGGTGGGCCTGGACATGATAGCGGTCCCCGGGACCACCAGTGAAGAAACGCTGGCGGCGGTCATCGCCGATGAAATGGCCATCGGCTGCGCCAACAACAAGACAACCGCGGTGCGCATCATTCCGGCGCCGGGCAAGGATGTCGGCGATTCCGTCTCTTTCGGCGGCCTGCTGGGCAAGGCCCCGGTCATGGCGGTCAGCGGGATTTCGGCAGATATCTTTGTCAGGCGGGGCGGGCGCATCCCGGCACCTCTCCAGGCGCTGACCAACTGATCCGGAAACGCCCCAAAGTTCGCAGCCTACAGCGTGGTGCGACAATTTGCCGTGTTGCAAAAGGGTATCAACTGGATTAATAAATTTATTGTTCCCTGTTGCATCAGGTAAAAAAAATCGTTTCTGGTCAACGGGTTTGCTGCAATACCGGCATAAAGCCAGCACCATCGAACCGGTTAGGTTATTCTTGATGAAACGGTGTATCCTGAGAACAGTCTCCCTGTCCGAGTCACTCTGCCGATACGCATTTCCACCTCCTCATCCCGCACCGTGTTCCATCCATACCCAGATGCATAGGCCGCTCTAACCACTGTTTGTATTCGACATAGAGTATATGATATATTTACAGTAAGGAAAAAAAACACACATCCCGCAGGCAGACTAAAGAAGACGATTTTCCAATATGTAACATAACTTCACAGCAAAAGGAGGTTGAAAATGATGAAAATTTCAACCAGAGGTATCCTTTTTTTTGCCGGAACGCTTCTCGCCCTTTTTTTG
>JALHJD010000045.1 GCA_022837185.1 Desulfobacteraceae bacterium | reverse complement strand
TAAATAGGGGCCAGGCCGATGAGCAGGGCGGCGGCGACAAGGATTGCAAAGGGGATTCGGTCAAGCCATTCCATAGAGTGTTCCCCGGCAAAAACCTACAGGATGGAGCGCCACTGTTTTTTTGGAATATCGACAAGCTGGGTCACCTGGACCGCGGTCTCCTCAATGGATTTGCCGTCGGTGCCGACAACGGGAATGGAGTATTTGAGAAAAATCTGTTTTGCCTGGTTGAGCTCGTTGGCGCAGGTGGCGATACTGGCATAGGAACTGCCGCTGTAGCGCTGCTCCCTGATTTTATGCAGCAGCTGCGGGGTGGATGTGAGGCCCACTACCTTCTTGCGGTTGCGGATGATTTCCGGCGGCAGTTCGTAACTGTTGAGATCGTCGGTGGTGAGGGGAAAATTGGCCGCCTTTATTCCCATGTGCGTTGCCAGGTAAACGCTGACCGGAGTTTTGCCGGACCGGGAGACCCCCAGCAGAATCACCTCTGCTTCATCATATTCCCGGGTCCGGGTGCCGTCATCGTGTTCTATGGAAAAATGGATGGCCTCCACCCTTTTGGCAAGGGTCATGTCATCAATGGCCCGGGATGACCCGGGCACCCGCAAGGCTTTTGACTCCAGGCAGATCTCCAGCTGGTCCAGGAGGCGCCCGAACACGTCAAAAAATTCAACCTCCGGGGAATCGAAGATTTTTCGGATCTGACTGTCGAGAATGGTGCAGAAGACCAGGGGCCTTCTGCCGCCGGACTGCTCCAGGATATGGGCGAGTGCTTTTTCCGCCGCGGCCGTGGTTTTGATGAACGGGAGTTTTTCCTCGTGGAAGCTGATCTCCTGAAACTGACAGAGCAGCGCCTGCCCCATGTCCTCGGCAAGGAGGGCCGTGGAGCCGGATACATAGTACACGTCTTTCGAGGTCCACATGATGTTCGCCTTATTTGCAGAATTGCCGGTTCATTCGCGTTTGTGGCAGAAGAGGCACCGGTATTTGGGCGGATGATCTTCCGGCAGGGGGGAAACCCCTTCCGCGCCGTGGCATTCGATGCAGAATTTTTCCGCCTCTTTTTTCTTCATGGTCATGAACCGTTCATGATCGGGGTCGTGCGGCAGCCGGGCCGTTGTTTCAGGCGGGGCATACCACAGAAACAGGAACAGGCCGACGCAGAAAAGAAGAAAAAGAGCATTATATACCAGTATTTTTACTCTGCTATTCATGAATTATCCTTTATCCAGGAGTGACCGCTCCGAATGCCGGCGGGAAACGATTCTCTGATTGCCCGCATGGAGTCCCGTGATTGGGCGGCGTCGATAACCGCGTTGCCGTCTGCCTGCGAAACTATTTATTGTATAATAATACCTGAATTGCCTTGCTACCAACCAATTTCTTTCCCTGCCGCCAAAAAAAGGGAATCATTATCAATCTGGACTCCGGGCGCCGGCGGTTGCCGCTGTCCTGCGCGGCGGCCGGACTGACCCGATTGTCCGAGGCGGGATTGGCTCATCAGGTCGGTATCAAGCTATAAGGCAATCACCTTGTCGGAAGCCATCAGATGGGAGAGATCGCCACTCACCACCACGGCCCGGCAAAAATTCCCGTCAACCTCCACCACCTTGAGCACGGCGAGGGTCAGAGGTTCGGGAACCATGGGCTGACCGGTTACCGGATGGGGGACCGGGGGGATTTCCCGATAGCAGATGAACTGCATGGCGGGCTTGACGCGGTTGTCGGGGCCGGCGTCGATTATCACCTCGCTGCTGCCGATTTCGAGCAGGGAGCCTTCCGCCAGCGGGATCTCACGCCTGAATTTGCGCGCCAGTTCGTCAACCAGGTCGTCGAGGGACTCCGTCTCGCTGATCTCGCCGAACACATCGTTGTCCGCAAGGATTGTCCCGGTTTCCGCATCAATGAGCCGGCCGAGGATTTCCACCGCTCCCGGGTACTCCAGAACCCAGCCGGTCAGCACGGCCTGCGCCCCGACTCTTTTGCCGAGCCGGCCCGCCAGGACGGGAGTCAACGGCAGGTCCCCGCTCCACGCCGGGACGGGGAACACGGCGTCGATTTTCGCCTGTTCCACGGTTCGGAAGCGGCCCTGGGCAGAGAAGGCGTCCATGAGCAGGTCCCGAACGGCACCCGGCGGGGTGGCTGGTCCAGGCTGCAGGCCGAAGGGGAGCACGGCGACGGCCATCCTCGCTTCCAGCCTCCGGTATGAAGGGACCAGGCGATGAACCTGGAGGGTTCTCCCGGCCTTGTTGCCCAGTTCGTCGGCGGCGACGATGCGGATGGTATTCGTCCCGGGGGCGAGGTGGATCAGCCGCGAGAAGAACACCTTACGGCCTTTGCGGTTCGGCACGAACTCGCCGTTGACGCTTATATAGATCGGCAGGGAGGCGTCGCTCACCATACCCTCGAGCAGAATCGATTCTCCATGCGTTTTTTCGCCGGGGCCGGGTGACAATATCCTGATATACGGGGGCTCAACGTCAGACCCGGGGGATCCAGGCGGCGGCTTGAGGCCGGGATGATCTTTGCCCGCGGCGGAGGCGGGGGAGGTATCCGCTTCCTTGTCATGAAGAAGATCTCCGGCCGGCACCGGGTCGGACGCGTGTTCCCTGACTACAGCCCGGGTGCTGTTGCCCGCCGGGTCGCCGGCGACAATGGTGATTGTCCCATCGGGGAGGACCAGCCTGAATCCGTACCCCCTTGCCTGTCCGGTAATGGGCCACCGCTCGTTATTGATGCGCAGGAACGCCACCTCCATGTTGTCATTGACATTGCCCTGAAGGGTCACCAGGTTGTTGCGGACGACAAGTTCCTCGATTTCAATCACCGGCCCCTGCCGGTCGGAATAAACGGTCAGGTGGTTTTCCGTCGTTCTGCCGGCGAGATCGGAGGCGGCGACCCTGATCCTGTTCTCCCCTTCAATGAGGGGGACTTCGGCACGGAATATTTTTTTCCCGGAGGCGGATTCCATGGCCACGGGCTGGTCTGCAACGGTGACGGCGGCGAGGAAGGTGTCGTCCACGGCCACTCCTCTCACCACTTTCGTCAGACTGTTGGTGATCTCGACGGTGGAGGAGGATTCGAGATTCAGTACGGGCGCGGTCCGGTCCATTGCATATCGCTCTATCCTGGCAGCCCTGGCCTTGTTGAGATAATAGCGGGCCCTGGCGCTGGGGGCGCTGTCCATGGAGTGTTCCAGTTCGGCGATAGCCTTGTCGTACTCCCGGCGCTGAAAATACAGGATGCCGAGTTCACGATGGGGAAAATAACCGATCGGGCCGAAAGTCGTACTGTCCCACTGATCTTTTGGGCTTTCCTCGATGGCCCGCCGGAAATCCGCAACGGCCTGCGCGTGCAACCCGTCAGCGGCCAGGGACCTGCCCCGGTCGTAGTAGCCCCGCGGGCCGTTGGTGAAGCTGGAGCTCAGGTCAGGGTGTCCGTCGTCGGCAGCGGGCTTGTGCTGTATCCGGGAGCATCCCGGAGCCGCCAGCACGATCGCGGCCAGCAGGATCAGCGCAATCCGGCCGGTCCACCCATGGAGCGACCCGCCGGGGACGGATCCCTGACCGGGCCTTCCACCCAGACCTGCCTGCCTGCCCCGCCGGCCTCCCGACCGGCGGCGATGGAGGGAACCGGACAGCATGTTACATCGCCAACTGCTTCTGAAAATTGATGAGCCGCAGTCGCAGAAGAAAAAGCAGGGTTTCCATCAGCAGGGTGCAGAGGGCCGTGTTGCCGCCGGAAAGGTCGACTATTTTCAGGTGTTTTGTCTGCTTGGCGGCCAGGCTCCCGATTTCGACCGCCGGGTAGGCGGGATCGATGATTTTCCTGGCCACCGCCTCGCCGGAAACAATCGCCGGGTAGATACCCTCGCCGGTCAGACCCGAGGCCAGTCCCGCGGCATCACCGATCAGCCATTTGTTGTCGAACTGGAATCCCCGGTAATCAAAATTGATCAGTTCCGCCTGGGGCTGCACATTCTCGAGGCGGAAACCCCTGGTCTCCGCCCAGGTGACCAGGCTTTTCTTGAAGCGGACCGGAGGGATGCCGCTCTGGGGCCGGTAGGCTCCTATGGAGAGGGATTCCTGGTGGGGAAAAATCCAGCCGTAGCCGTTTTTGAACAATCTGGTGTTGAGGTGCCATTCCATGCTTTCGTAGCGGCCCTGGACCTGATAGTTCATGCCGACGCCGATTCTGCGGGTGGGAATGTTGAGGAAGCGGCGCACCGCCGAGGTGCTGCCGTCGGCCCCGATCAGATGATCGAAACGGGCGGTGAAGGTGTTGCCCCGCTCATCGGTGCAGGTAACCGAGCGGTCGTTTATCTCCCTGGCGCTGCACCCCGTTCTGACCTGGGCCCCGGCCCGGATGGCCTGTTCGGCCATCCACTGTCCCAGCGATTCCCTGTTGACCGTGGCGATGATGGGGTTTTTCCTGCGCAGCCGGATTTTCTGCCAGTTGGAGAAGATCAGCTGCTCCGTGAAGGTCCTCTCAATCAGGCGTTCCGGTATCCGTTGAATGAGTCCTTCCCAGGTTATGCCGCCGGCGCAGACCTTGCGGCCGATCTGTTTTTTTCGTTCAAGGACAAGGACCTTGGCGCCTGAGGCTCCCAGGATTGCCGCACAGGACAGCCCTCCGGGGCCGCCGCCGATAACGATGACGTCAAATTCGCTCATTTGGGGGGTGCAGGTCGTTTATTCTGACGTTCTGTCTGGGAGCACGGAGCTTGACCGGCTCAATGGTCCGCTTGTGCAGCTTCATGTTGAGTATTTCCACAAAAACCGAAAAGGCCATGGCAAAGTAGATATAGCCTTTGGAGATGTGCAGGCCGAGCCCTTCGGCGACCAGGGTTGTGCCGATCAGCAGCAGGAAGCTCAGCGCCAGGATCTTGAAGGTCGGGTGATCCTCGACAAATCTGCTTACCGCTCCGGACAGGAAGATCATGAAGCCGACCGCGATCATGATCGCCGCGATCATGATCGCCAGATGGTCGGCCAGGCCGATGGCGGTAATGACGGAGTCAAGGGAGAAGACTATGTCGAAGACCATGATCTGGCCGATAATCATCAAGAAGGTCGCTTTCGCTTTTCCCGGTTTGAGCCGTTTTTCTTCACTGCCCTCGAGGCTGGCGTCGATTTCCACAGTGCTTTTAAAGATGAGAAACAGTCCCCCGGCAATAAGAATCAGGTCGCTGCCCGAGATTTCCCGGCCGAACACCTCCAGCAGGGGCTCGGTGAGCCGCATGACCAGGGAAATGGAAAAGAGCAGGGCAATGCGCATGAACATGGCCATGAACAGCCCGATGGCCCTGCCTCTGGCCTGCTGATGGGGCGGCAGGCGGCCGGCCAGGAGGGCGATGAAAATAATGTTGTCCACCCCGAGAACGATTTCAAGCAGCGTCAGGGTGACAAGCGCTATCCATGCCTCGGGGGAGAGAAGCAGTTCCATGCGCTGTTCCCTTGGCGGAGGTTAGTCTGCGCCTCCGGAGGGTATTCTCCGGACGCGGGTGCACGGGAGTATATCCTGTTTGGGAAAAAAGTGAAAAAATATCGTCATCCCGCTGGAAAATCAAGAGGCCGGAAGCATGTTCATCCTGCTTTTCCCGCCCGGCGATGCTTCGCCCCTGGTACCCTTTCCGGCGGAGCAATCCCTGTTTTCTCCCCATCTCGAACAGCAATGTTTGACTTTTTAAACCCCGTCAGCTATATTTATTCGGTTTAAGGGCAGGATTACTCTTCCAGGAAAGGGTGATCTGCCTTTTCTTTTGTTTATTTTCACATCCGGGAGATGTTCATGGCCAGTGTGGTGGTGGTCGGCACCCAATGGGGAGACGAGGGCAAGGGCAAGATCGTTGATCTTCTGACCCGTTATGCGGATTGCATTGTCCGTTTTCAGGGAGGAAACAACGCGGGACACACTCTGGTCGTCGGCGGCAGGAAGTATATTTTTCATATTATTCCTTCGGGAATTCTCTATGAAGAGAAGACCTGCATGATAGGCAACGGAGTCATTATCGATCCGGAGGTGCTGCTCCAGGAGATCAGCGAGCTGGCCGGGCAGGGCTTTGCCATTACCCCGGAACGGCTGATGATCAGCGAAAACGCTCACCTGATCATGCCGTACCATAAGAGTCTCGACCTGGCGCGGGAATCCTCACTGAGCACTTCAAAGAAGATCGGGACCACCGGACGGGGGATCGGCCCCTGCTACATGGACAAGGTCGGCCGTTGCGGCATCAAGGCCGGGGAAATGCTCGATCCGGACCTGTTCAACGACAAGCTCCGGGCCAATGTGGAGGAGAAGAATTTTCTGCTGACCCGGAAGTTCGGCGTGGAACCGGTATCCTTTGACGCGATCAGAAAGGAATTTGACGGCTATGCCCGGAAACTTGCCCCGTATATAAAAAATGTGTCCCTGGCCCTGGATGCGGCCCGGCGGGAGGGGCGCAATATCCTTTTTGAAGGCGCCCAGGGGACGCAGCTCGACATTGATCACGGAACCTACCCGTTTGTCACCTCTTCCAACACCATTGCCGGCAATGCCTGTATCGGCAGTGGTTTCGGACCGGTCCACATCGATGCGGTTGTCGGCATACTCAAGGCATACACGACCCGGGTCGGGGCCGGACCGTTCCCCACCGAGCTGCCTGAAGGCGATCCCATAGGCGACGCTCTGCAGGCCAGGGGCGGAGAATTCGGCGCCACCACCGGACGCCGGCGCCGCTGCGGCTGGCTTGACGCAGTCGTTGCCAGCGACGCCGTTCGCCTCAACGGCCTGACCGGTCTGGCCATTACCAAGCTCGATGTATTGAGCGGTCAGCCGAAACTGAAGATCGCCCGCAGGTATGAGGTCGATGGAAGGGATTTCACCAGCATGCCCGGCAATATTCGCCAGACGGCTCGGATTGAGCCGGTTTATGAAGAAATGGACGGCTGGAACGAAGATATCAGCAATGTCCGCAGTTTCGATGACCTGCCGGTCAATGCCAGGAATTATGTCCGCCGAATCGAGGACGTGACCGGGGTCGAGCCGATCATAGTCTCTGTCGGGCCGGACCGTGAGGAGACGCTGCTGCTGAAGAACCCCTTTGCCGGCAGATAACCGGGCATCCTTTCTGCCTTCCGGAAGTGAACCGGCGGGGACAAATGACTGCAGGATAAGATTTTTGACCAATGGAGGTATTGGATTATGGCGCGTATAACTGTTGAAGATTGTCTCGCCCAGGTGGGTGACGACAACCGTTTTGCCCTGGTGCACCTTGCTGTTGAACGCATACGTCAGCATCGCGAAGGCGAACCCTTTCTGGTCAAGGGCAAAAACAAGGAGATCGTTATGACTCTCCGTGAAATAGCCGCCGGCAAGGTGACTTTTGACAACATTCACGAACTGCCGAAGTCCCGCAAGGCTGGAGCCGCCGCAGCCGCCGAGGCCGCGGAAGCCGAACGCCCCCATGAAGACGAGGACTGATTCCCCCTGAATCCCATTTTCAGGAAGGGAACAAATTTTTGCCATAGATGTCCGAGAAGATGAGCAGGGATTATTACGAAGTTCTTGGCGTGCCCAGGGAAGCCGGTATGGATGAGATCAAGAAGGCCTACCGGAAGCTGGCCATGAAGTACCATCCCGACCGTAACCCCGGTGACGGCGAAGCCGAAGCCAAGTTCAAGGAAGCGGCGGAGGCGTATGAAGTTCTCAGTGACGTCCAGAAAAGAAGGATATACGACGCCTATGGACATCAGGGGCTGAAGAACACGGGGTACAGGGGGCCGGGCACCGCCGATGATATTTTTTCTAGCATCAACGATCTGTTCGGTGATCTCTTCGGGTTCGGCGGCCGCAGCCGGCAGCGCAATCCCAATGGGCCGATTCCCGGTGACGACCTGCGCTATGACATGGAAATCTCCTTCATGGACGCGGTGCATGGCGTTACCCGCGAAGTTGAACTGACCAAGCGGGAAACATGCTGGACCTGCGAAGGAAGCGGACTGCGTCCCGGGTATAAACCCCAGATGTGCCCTACCTGTCACGGCCGGGGCCAGGTCATCCGTTCCCAGGGTTTTTTTCAGGTCAGCTCAACCTGTCCCCAGTGCGGCGGCTCGGGCCAGATCATCACTGATCCCTGCAATGATTGTCACGGCCAGGGGCTGGTCAACAAGACCAAGAGGGTGTCCATCAAGATTCCGGCCGGGGTTGATACCGGAGCCAGGATGCGCCTGCGGGGTGAAGGGGAAGGGGGACGCCGGGGCGGACCGTCCGGCGACCTGTATGTTGTTATTTATGTCCGGCCCCATGAATATTTTCAACGCGAGGGGCAGAACATCTATCTCCGCTACCCCGTTTCCATGGTCAAGGCCGCCCTGGGATGCGAGGTTGAGGTGCCGACCATCCACGGGAGCGCCAAGCTGAAAATCCCCGCCGGCACCCAGCCCGGTGAGCACTTTACCCTGAAGCATCAGGGAGTCGCGGGATTGCGGGGCAAAAGTCCTGGAGACATGATCGTCGAGGTGCAGGTGCAAACTCCCACTAAACTCACCAAACAGCAGAAAACCCTGCTCAGGGAATTTGCCGAACAGAGCAGCGAGAGCCAGGAGGAGGGTTTTTTTTCCCGTCTCTTTCACAGTCACTTTTCCCAGACCGACAAAAAGCAGCATGCCGGAGATGCGTAACCAATGAGGGAGCAGCAGGAATTCACCCATTTTGACGCTGCCGGTAATGCCCGGATGGTCGACATAAGCGGGAAAGACACCACCAGTCGGCTGGCCGTTGCCGCCGGCAGAGTGATTATGGCGCCGGAAACCTGGCGCATGGTTCGGGAAGGGCGGGCCGCCAAGGGTGATGCGCTCGGAGTCGCCCGGATCGCGGGCATAATGGCGGCCAAAAAAGTTGACAGTCTGATTCCCCTCTGCCACCCGCTGGCGGTGAACAGGGTGGATATTGATTTTTCTTTTGAGGAGGACGGCCGTTCCGTTGCCATTCGGGCCACGGTGGGCATCAACGGCAGGACCGGAGTTGAAATGGAGGCTCTGACAGCCGTTGCCGTTGCGGCCCTGACCTTGTATGACATGTGCAAGGCGGTGGATAAAAACATGGTGATTGCCGATATCCGGCTGCTGGAAAAAAGCGGCGGGAAAAGCGGAAAGTATGTCAGGGAACAGCAACAGAAACAGGGAACAAAGACAGGCGGATAGTATCTGCAGAGCGGAGAATGATATGAATGACGAGCAGCTCAAGAAATTCAAGGCACAGCTTGAAGAGATGAGGGCGAAAATTATCAGTGATGTTGAGCAGACGCTCACCGACATGACCACCCAGACCGGAAACATCCCGGATCCCAATGACAGGGCGACGGTGGAATCTGACAGGAACTTCGAGCTGCGGATCAGGGACCGGGAGCGGAAGCTGATGAACAAGATCGAGGAGGCCCTGGCCCGCATCGATGAGGGCACCTATGGGATCTGCGATAGCTGCGGCGAGGATATTGCCGAGAAGAGGCTTGAAGCCCGCCCGGTGGCAAAATACTGCATAGACTGCAAGACAAAACAGGAACAGCGCGAAAAAGCGCAGGGCAGGTAGCTTGCCATGCCCGAATTACGAAAAGATCCGATCCTCGGACGCTGGATCATCATCTCCAAGGAGCGCAGCCAGCGGCCGACAGATTTTGTCATTGAAGAGTTCAAATCGACTGGAGGCTTCTGCCCCCTTTGCCCGGGCAATGAAAAGACCACTCCCAGTGAGGTCATGGTCCTGGGCAGGGAACCCGGCTTGCCCCCCAATTCCGCCGGCTGGCAGTTACGGGTCGTTCCCAACAAGTTTCCGGCCCTTGTCATCGAAGGCGAACTGCTGAAAGAAGGCGAGGGGCTTTACGACCGGATGAACGGCATCGGCGCCCATGAAGTCGTCGTTGAGAGCCCGGGGCATGAGGACCGCTTCGTCTATCTTCCCCCCGAACAGATGATTCTGGTCTTCAAGGCATTCAAGAACCGCATTCTCGATCTTTCCCGGGACCCCCGATTCCTGTACGTGATGGTTTTCAAAAATTACGGCCGCGCCGCCGGCGCCTCGCTTGAGCATCCGCACTCGCAGCTGGTCGCCCTGCCGATCCTGCCGCGCATGGTCACCTCGGAACTGGAGGGGACCCTGTCCTATTACAAGTACAAAGACAGGTGCATCTACTGCGACATCATCCGCCAGGAGCTGCAGCAGGATATCCGCCTGGTCTGCCAGAACGACAGGTTTGTCTGCCTGACGCCCTTCGCTCCCCGTTCGCCTTTTGAGATGTGGATACTTCCCAAGCAGCACAGTTCGTCCTATACGGATCAGTCGGAGGAATCCCTCGAACGTCTGGTAAATATTTTCTCTGAAAGCATGCGGCGTCTGGACGCGTGCATCCCCAACGTACCGTACAATTTCGTTCTGCATACCCAGCCCCTGCGATCAGCTCCCCTGGAACACTATCACTGGCACTTTGAAATAGTGCCCAAGCTGACCAGCATAGCGGGTTTTGAGTGGGGCTCGGGTTTCTATATCAACCCAATGCCGCCGGAGGATACGTGCAAGTATCTGCGGGAAGCATTATAGGAGGGACATTTGGACAGGAAACGCATACTTCTGGTTGATGACGAGGAAGGCATTCAACTGTTGTACCGGGAGGAGTTCGAAGAGGATGGGTATGAAGTGATTGCCGCCTACAACGGCGAAGAGGCCCTGGAAAAGTTCAGCCAGGAGCCTCCCGACCTGGTCATTCTTGACATCAATATGCCCGGCATGAACGGCATTGAAGTGCTGCGCCGCATGAAGGAGATCAACCCCAATCTTCCGGTAATCCTCAGCTCCGCCTATCAGGAGTATAAGCAGGATTTCGGCTCCTGGGCATCGGAAGAGTACATTGTCAAGTCCGCCAACATGGATGAGCTGAAAAACGCCGTCCGCAAGCACCTGGAATAAGCACGGAAAAGACGCGCCGGCAGGCTTCCCGGTTCCCGGGGCGGCTGCGGGAGCCCGCTGGAGGGGGCTTGTTGATGCACGGGTGTTATCCATCTCCGGGCGGCTGCCGCTCCCTGTCATGAAAGACATCCAGAATTTACGCGACGATCGACGGATCAATATCCGCAAGGTCGGCGTCAGGAGGATATCCTACCCGGTCACGGTCCTGGACAAGGCCAGACGGATCCAGAAGACAGTGGCCACGGTCAACATGTACGTAAACCTGCCGCACCGTTTCAAGGGAACGCATATGAGCCGGTTCATTGAAATTCTCAACCGGTTTCACGGCGAGATCAACCTGAAGAGTTTTCATCGCATCCTGCAGGAGATGAAGGACCGGCTCAACGCCGAAGCGGCCCACATGGAAATTCAGTTTCCGTATTTTCTCCAGCGCGGGCAGTCCCCCATTGGCACGGAGCGCATTGAATGCAGGATGCACGGCACTCTCCAGGAGACCGACGACCTGGTGATGGAGATAACAGTGCCGGTTTTTTCGCCGACCGCGGTGAGCCGACCCGGGGTTCTGCCCGGCTCGCTGGGCCGGTGGGGAACGGTCAGGGTGAGCGTCCGGTTCAACAGGTTTATCTGGATTGAGGACCTGATCGGCTTGGTCGAACAGGGCATCACGGCTGATTCTGACCGTCCCGGTTCGGTGGAGGCAATGACCAGGAACCTGGGCCGGGTTATTGCAAGTGATCCGGCGATTTCCTGGTTCAACGTGGTGGTGGAAAATCTGGCGGCAGGGTATGCGACCTTTGCTTCCCTTGAAGGGGGAGGCAGGCCGGGCATTGAAGGGAAGGGAAAGAGCGCGCGATCATGAGTGAATTGCTTTTTGAAATAGGAACCGAGGAGATACCGGCGGGATATATTCAGCCGGCGCTGCAGTTTATCCGGGAAAACGCCGGCAACCTTTTTCGCGAGCTGGGGCTGGTGCATGGAGAAATCAAGACCATGGGCACCCCGCGCCGTCTCGCCATGGCGGTGTACGATCTGCAGGAAAAGCAGCCTGACCGGGTCGTTGAACACATCGGCCCCGCCGCAAAGGCTGGTTTCGATGAAGCGGGGAATCCTACCCGGGCGGCCGCGGGTTTTGCCCGGTCACGGGGTGTTGCCGTTGAAGAGCTGAAGGTCGCCGTCACGCCCAGGGGGGAATATCTGGTGGCCGTTGAACAGGTCAAGGGCCGCTACACCCGGGACCTCCTGCCCGATCTCCTGGCCACCCTCATCCGAACCATTCCCTTTCCCAAGTCCATGCGCTGGGGCGAGGGAACCATCACCTTCGCCCGGCCCATTCAGTGGCTGCTGGCGCTGTACGACGGAGAACCGCTGGAACTGGCCATTGATGGCCTGCGGGCCGGAACAGTGACCTGCGGGCACCGGTTCATGGCGCCGGAGCCCGTCAGGGTGGGGAGCTGTCGTCACTATATCGATCTGCTCCGGGAGCGGCGGGTCCTGGTTGAACCGGAAGAACGGCGGGAGGCAGTGGTCCGGCAGGTCAGGACGGCGGTCGAGCAGCGGTCCGGAGAGGCCGGAGCCGTTCCCGTCCTGGACGAGGAACTGATCGATACGGTGACCAATCTCGTTGAAATGCCCTGGGGGATATGCGGCCGTTTTGACGCCCGGTTTCTTGAATTGCCCCGCGAAGTGCTCATCACCTCCATGCGCGAACATCAGAAGTATTTTCCGGTGGCCGGGAGCGACGGCGGTCTGCTGCCCCTGTTCGTGGCGGTGAACAACACCCAGGTCGAAGATCTCGACCTGGCCGCGAGCGGGCATCAACGTGTCCTCCGGGCACGATTGGAGGACGCCCTGTTTTTTTTCCGCGAGGATAAAAAACGAAAACTGGGCGACCGGTATCCCGATCTGGCCGGCATCGTCTTCCACCATCGACTGGGAACAATGCTGGAAAAATCCGAACGGGTGGCGGCCCTGGCCCGCTGGATTGCCGGACTGATTGATCCGTCCCGCGAAGAACCTGTCGCCCGGGCGGCCATGCTGGCCAAATGCGACCTGTTAACCGAAATGGTGGGAGAATTTCCTTCCCTGCAGGGGATAATCGGCAGGGAGTACGCTTCCCTGGACGACGAAACGGCGGAGGTCGCCGACGCCGTTCATGAACATTACAAACCTGTCCGGGCCGGCGGGGAGCTGCCGGCCGGCCGGGTCGGGGCCATTGTCGGCATGGCCGACCGGCTTGACACCCTGGCCGGATGCTTTGCCATCGGGGAAAAGCCGACGGGGACCACCGATCCCTTCGGACTCCGGAGGCAGGCCCTCGGTCTGCTGCATATCCTGCTGCATCACCGGGTGCACCTCTCACTGACCGATCTGGTTGGACGGGCCCTCGACGGGTATCGCTCCTCTGTGGAAATCGCCCCGGGCGCGGCGGAACAGATAATGGACTTCATCCGCCTCCGTTTTGAGAACGATGTCATCGCTTCCGGAACCAGGCCCGAGGTCGTGGCGGCGGCGACCTCCGTCGGTTTTGATGATGTGGCGGACTGCATGGCCCGTGTCCGGGGGCTTGAAGCCATCAGGGCCCGGGAGGAGTTCACGGTTCTGGCCGGTTCGTTCAAGCGGATCAGAAACATCATCAAGGAGAACAGGGAGACAATCATTGATGAACGGTTGTTGGCCGATGACGCCGAAAAGGAACTGCATTCGACGTTTCTCGCGGTCAAGTCGGCGGCCGCGCCCTTCCTGGAAAAACGGCAGTATGACCAGGCCCTTGCGGTCATGCTGCAGATGAAGGAGCCGGTGGACAGGTTTTTTGACCAGGTCATGGTCATGACCGAGGACGAGGCCGTCCGCCGCAACCGTCTTAATCTGCTGACGGCTCTCGGACAGCTTGTCCTCAGGGTTGGCGATATTTCCAGGATGCATCTTGAGGGAGCCTCCTGAACGCCGCTCCCGTCCGCACAAACCGATAATCGGCGTGGCGGCCGAGACCCCGGCACTGCGCCGGACGACGGGAGAAGATGAAAATGATCCGGTTGGCCCGAGAACCCGGGGCGGGTCAGCCTCTCCGTACTTTTCCGTTGCTCGGTCTTTTTCCAACTATCCGAATTTCTTTGTAAAAATTTCCGGTCCCCACGGGTACTGCTTGACGAATGCGGCCGCAGATGTTATTTGTTTCAGTTTAGCGCGAGAGTGGCGGAACCGGTAGACGCACTAGACTTAGGATCTAGCGCACTGCGTGCGTGGGGGTTCAACTCCCCCCTCTCGCACCAGCCGTTAGACGATGCTGTATCCGAAAAAAACAACCTCACTATTTTAAGCTGCCTGCGGGCGAAACGGTAAAAAGGAAT
>JALHJD010000044.1 GCA_022837185.1 Desulfobacteraceae bacterium | reverse complement strand
GGGACGACCATCAGGGCAAAAACGGTATTGTTCTGCAGGGCGCGGAGAAAGGCGGTGTCGGCGAAAATGCGGGTGTACTGGCGCAGCCCCGTGAATTCGAGGGGCAGGGGGGAGCCCAGCCGCAGATTGGTGAAGGAGAGAAACAGCGCCAGCAGAAAAGGAGCGAGAACAAAAAAGATCAGGCCCGCCAGGGCTGGGAGCGCAAAGATCCAGGCCGTGGGCGCATCCTGCTCGCGGCGCAGTCCATCGAGGGCTGGACTATTGGTCCGATTTGAAGGGGTAGCCATGGTTGTCACGGATATCCTGATCGATATTTGCCGCCGCCCGGTCCAGCGCCTCGCGGACCGGAACATTGTTGCGGATGCGTTGCACGGCTTGCTGAAACTCGGTGGTGATGACGGGATAGGCCGGTGTCCGGGGCCTGGGTACGGAGACGCCGCCCATGAGCTGTTCGGCGAACAGGCGCAGCGGTCCGTCAATGCCGTACAGGGGCGACCGGGCGACCGCGCTTTCGGTGCCGGGGACGGCGCCGTTGGCATTGCTCATGGCAAGGACTTCGGAGGGGCGCAGCAGGAAATGGAGGAAATCGGCGGCCTGCTGCGGGTCGGGGCAGTTCCGGGTGATTCCCCAGTTCCAGGAGCCCTGTCCCGTGCGGCTGCCCCTGCCGAAATCAGGCAGAGGGACCAGGACCAGGTCGTCGGGGAATGCTTCCCGGTAGCGGGAATATTCCCAATGCCCGACCCAGGAGAGCGCGACCCGGCCGGTCACAAAGGCGGCGTCGTCCAGGTTGGGATCGACCAGGCCCTGCCGGATCCAGTCCTGCACCCGCTGCAGGGCGGCGACCGCCTCCGGGCTGTTGATGACCCCGGTACTGCGCTGATACGCCCGCCGCTCTATGAGATCAGCGCCGGCGGACTGGAGGATCGGCGAAAAGCCGAAGGTGAACCACTCGCCGCCGTAGTTCAGTTTCATGTCCAATACCGCCCCGTCGGCATCGCTCTGGGCAAGGGCGCGGAGAATGCCTTCAAATTCGGCCGCGGACCAGGCTTGGGAAGACGAGCGGGGGATCCGCGCGTCGATCCCCTCCAACTGGCTCCGCCGGGCGAACAGGCCCAGGCCCGAATCGAATGCGGCGACGGAATAGAGATGATCGCCCCTGGTGCCCTGGACAATGATTGAGGGCAGGAGATCGGCGATCACCTCCGGGGAGAACAGTCCCTCCAGGGGGATCAGCTGGTTCTGCCAGATGTAGTTGGAGAGATAGGGTCCGTCGAACTCGAGGATGTCGGGCATGTCTCCGGCGATCGCCGCCGCCTGCACCTGGGCGTTGTAGTCCCGCTCCGGAATGAAGACAAGCGTTATGTCTATCTCCGGTGCATGCTGCCGGGAGCGATCCACCTGTTCGCGCAGCACCGTCCTCTCGGCCTCCTGGCCGGCGTGCGCCCAGACTTCCAGATGAACCGCACCGGAAGGGACCTCCCCCCCGCCGTCCTGCCGGTTGCAGCCAAACAGCAGGAAAAGGAGTAGGGCGCTCAGGATGACGCGGGTGGAGAAATAGCATGTTTGTCCCGGCATAACAGTATCACCTTTAGCCTGCTGGCCTGTTTTTGCAAGGATATTGCGCAATTTTTCGCAGGCTTCGGCGTCGAACCCTGCAGTGGCGGGGAAATCCGGCTTTACAGGCAGCCGAGCTCCCTGCCGGCCCGGACAAGAATGGCGGCGCTGTCCAGCAGGGCCCCATGCTCGTCGTCGGACAACTGCGGCCAGAGTTCATCCCGTACGCCGCCGGCATCGACCACCCTGGGAACCGACAGGCAGACAGGCTCCAGGCCGGCCAGACTCGAACTGAGGCTGGATACCGTCGTCAATACCGCCCCTTCATCATCCCCGACGGCCTGGATGATCCGCGCCAGACCTCAATCGCGCAAAGAATCATACCAATGCCGGAAATGATCCGCATGGATGGGCCGCCCGAACTCAGGCGGTGATGCTGCCCCCTCAGGTGAAGCCGGCCCCGGCGGTGCAGGCAAGGCAGTGGTCTCCGGTTGCGACCGGTATCCCTTCCCAGGCCTCCCGCACTTCGGAGACGTGGACCGGACGGCCGGAATAGGGGATGCCCGCCGCCATGTTGAAATCACAATCATAGAGGCAGCCGTCCCAGGAGACATTGATCAGGGAGCGGCACATGAGCCCGGCAACGGTGGCCGGATTGAAGCTCGCGGCGAGTTTTTCCATGTAGGGGCCATAATTTCCCGACTGTTCAAGCCATGCTTTGAATCGTCCCAGCGGCATGTTGGCAAAGGTGAACAACCCGGTGAACCTGATGCCCCATTTACGGGCCAGATCCGCCCTGAATTTTTTTTCGGCGGCGCACTGGTCGACCGGCAGGAAGGCGCCGGCGGGATTGGACACCAGAAAAAGGTTCAAACCGGTTCCGGGAACGCCGTAACCGGCCTCGTTGAGCTTTTTCAGCATGGCGATGCTTTTTTCCCATACCCCGGAGCCTCGCTGGGCTTCGGTCTGCCCCCGGTTCGTTGCCGGGAACGAGGCGACGATGGTGATTTTCCGGCGGCGGCAGAGTTCGGCAATATTGCCGGCGCTCTGTTCGGCCAGGGCCAGCAGGTTCGAACGCAGCATGACCGCCGGGGCAAGGGCCGCGGCCTGCTCCAGCAGGTAGGTGATGCCGGGTACCAGCTCGGGCGCCCCGCCGGTTATGTCGATGACGGCGAAGGAATTGCGCCGGGCGAAATCGATGACCGCCTCCATGGTTTGCCGATCCATGATCTCGGTGCGTGCCGGTCCGGCGTCGACATGGCAGTGCCGGCAGGCCAGATTGCACAGGCGGCCGACATTGACCTGCAGGGTGGAGGCCCGCTCCCTGGTCAATTGGAGCCGGTGGGCGGCAAGGTTCCGGAGAAAGCTGTTCATTCTCTCCCCTCGGCTGTTTTTCCGGGCAGGCTGATCAGAGGGATACCTTGCCGCAGACATTGCGCATCTGCACCCCATGGACCAGGGAGGCCCCGCCGCGGATGGCGCAGGCGACATGAATGGCCTCGGTCATCTCCGCCCTATTCGAACCCTTCTCCAGGCAGGCTGTGGTGTAGGCATCAATGCAGTAGGGGCACTGGACGGCATGGGCCACGGCCAGGGCGATGAGGGCTTTTTCTCTTTCGGTCAGCTCGCCCTCGGCAAAGACAGCCTGGTAGTAGTCGAAAAATTTTTTGGCGACTTCGGGGGCGTCTTCGCCGATTTCGGGGAATTTGGCCAGGTCCCGGGGGTCATAGTAGGTGTTCATGGCATGTACCGGTTGTTGCAGTGAATAATATACGGCAATAGTCGCTGTCCGTCAGGTAAGAGTAACCATATTTTGCCGGCGGTCAACCCGGCAGGGCGGAAACCCGGCCCGCTCTTCCTCAGGCTTCCGGCCGCAGGGGCCGCGGAGGGATGGGGAGCGGGGTTCAGCGGCGGCGGCCTTTTTCCCTCTTCCGGGAGGGAGGGCCGGCCTGCCTTTTCGTTGCCCGTTCGCCGGCATGATCGGTCGCGTGGGAGCCAATCTCTTCGCGGACGGGCTGGCAGACGGGACAGAAGTAGGTCGCCCGGCCACCGGCAAGGCACCTGACGATGGGCGTGCCGCATCGCCGGCAGGGCTCTCCCTTCCGGCCATACACTTCGAAATGGAGCTGAAAATAACCAGGATTGCCGCCGGTGCCGAGAAAATCGGCAATGGTCGATCCGCCGGCCCCGATGGCCAGGTTGAGGATACGGCGGGTGGAGCGGATGATCCGTTGCCAGGCCTCAGCGCTGAGGGCGCCGGCCGGGGTGAGGGGATGAACGGCGGCGGCGGACAGGATTTCGTTGGCATAAATATTCCCTATGCCGGCTATCACGCGGGAATCCATGAGAAAGTTCTTGACCGGCTGTTTTTTCGACCGGCTCCGCTGCAGGAGGCGGCGGGCAGTGAAGCCGGCGCTGAGGGGTTCGACCCCGAGGCGGGCGGAAAATTCCTGTTCCAGCCGCGGCGCCCGGGCGGCGGGCCAGACGGCGACGCTGCCGAACCGGCGCGAATCGTTGAAACGAAGCTCCTTGCCGTTGTCAAGCTGCACCCGGAGATGATCGTGGACCGCGCACGGTTCATCGGCGGGAACCAGGGAAAGTTTGCCGGTCATGCCAAGATGGATGAGGAGGACGGCGCCGCTCTCCATTCTGAACAGGAGGTATTTGGCCCGCCGGTCGACAGCGGCGAACCTGCCGCCGAGGATGTGGCGGTCAAGGAGAGGGCAGGGCAGCGCAGCACGCAGGGGCTTGGCGCCGCACGCGATCCGCGTGACCTCTCGCCCCGGCAGCGACTGCAGCCCAAGACGGGTTACCTCCACCTCCGGCAGTTCAGGCATGGCCGCTTTGCCGGATGGTGTAGGCCAGCATGTAGCCGTCGAGGGAAGCGGCCGCCGCTGCAAGCTGGCTGCCGACGCCCGCCGGGCCGGAGAAGGAGAGGCTGATGCCGGGTCCGCAGTTGACCGCCCGCAGAATCAAGTCCCGAAAGAGGCCCGGGCCGGGGGGCAGGGATTTCTTCAGCGCCTCCTTGGCCGCCCACAGGAGAGTCAACCGCCGCGCCTCATCCCAGTCGGGCACGGCGCTGCGCAGAAGGTGCCGTTCGCAGGCTTCGGCAAAACGATCGGCAACGGTGAGGGTTCGGGCCGTGACCCGCTGGATGTCAACGCCGCAGGCACCCGCTGCCGCAGCCATGGCCACCGCATAGCGGCCGCTGTGGGAAATGGATACCGACGGCATGGGTTCTCCCAGTGCGCGGGAAGCAGAAACCAGGGGGGCGCCGGAGGCCGCCGGCACGATGGAAACCGCGGCCAACAGATCGGCGGCAGGGGGCAGCCCCAGCAGTTCAAGAACACAGACTTTGCCGGACAGCCGGCCGCCGAGCCATTCTTTCCGCCGCTTGGGATAGGTATAGGCCGCGAAACGTTTTTGTTCGGCCGGCGACAGCATGGCCGTTTCCGCCCGGAAGGCCTGGTCCGTCCGGAAAACGGCCTCCAGTTCGTCCAGTTCGATGAGGGCCAGGCAGGCAGGGGCGGCCGGGGGGCGGAAGGTGCGGACTCTGATCCCCGGCACGATTTCGCAACTGGAGGAAAACAGGACGGAAACGCTCTGGCCGCTTTGATAATCTGCCGGACAATTGCTTGTCATAACGGGGAGGAGAAGTATAATAGGAAAAATATAAAATCAAACCATCGGTTGTGCGGCAATGATTTCACTGAGTGATATTACCTCATTTGACGTTATAGTGGTTCTCCTTTTTCTCCTTTTTCTCCTCCGGGGCACCTGGATCGGCTTCATGCGCCAGTTGGCGGCGTTCACCGCCCTGATCGGGGGCTATCTGCTTGCCGGGGGGTACACGGACCAGATGATGCCGGTCCTGGACGCCTTCATCGGCAGCCCGAAGACGGTGTTTCTGATCGTTTTCTTCCTGCTCTTCATCCTGGGCTCCATTTTTCTTTTTCTGCTCGGCAAGGTGCTGCACCTGGTGATGGAGGTCACCCTGGCCGGGTGGTTTGACCGGCTGCTCGGTCTGCTGCTCGGCGGGGTCAAGGGAATGCTGGTTGCCTCGTTCCTCTATATGGTCCTGAGTTCCAGCCTGATATCGGCCAACGACCTGCTGCAGCAATCAGTGACCTCCGGCTTCCTGGCCCATGGCGGCGAGTTCGTCCGAAGCAACATTCACGATCCGCAGTTGCGCGCCCTCTTTCTCCCGCGGGAGCCGGCCATCAAACCCGATCCCGAAGGACCTCCGGCCGGCGATTCTGCCAGGCCTGCCGGCCCCGGCGAGGAGGGATTGGCAGACGAAAACGGATAATCCGCCCGCTCAAGGCGGAGGGCGGCGGTGGTTTTGCCGGTAATAGAAACGGTGCAGCCTGTCCCGGTCGATGTTCAGGAGATAGCCGGCAAGCATCGCCTGGTTCAGCAGGGTTGTCCGGAGCACGCCCAGATGCTCCCACCGCCGGGCCGAGGTGAGAACGGCGGCCGGCGCCAGCCGTATCCTGCCGGCCCGCCTGAGCCGCCGCACCAGGTCAACGTCCTCCAAGATGGCATCTTCCGGAACTCCGCCCACGCTCTGTACCACCTCCCTGCGGGCAAAGATGGCCTGGTCGCCGTAGGGCAGGCCGAGCCGGCCGGACCGGAAATTTGCCCCCCATTCGATGAGGCGGTATTGCGCTCCCCGCGCATCGATGGCCAGGCGGAAGGCTCCGGCGGCGGTCCCGGGCCGGGAGAGCGTGGCCCGGACATGGGCGGCGAAATCCGCCGGCAACAAGGTATCGCAGTGGAGGAAGACAAGGTATTCCCCGGATGAGCGGCGCAGGCCGTGGTTCAACTGGCTGCCCCGGCCGGGGGTTGCGGCGGTCAGGCCAACCCCGTGGCGGCGCGCCACGGCGGCTGTCCCGTCTTGGCTGCCGCCGTCGGCGACGATGATTTCCAGTCCCGGACTCCCTCGCAGGCCGGCCAGCAGCCGGTCCAGGCTGGAGGCATCATTCAGCGTCGGGACAATCACGGAGATGTCGGAGGTCTTCCGGGCGGTCAATATCGTGCAGCTCCGTCAGGGTTGCTGTTGTCAAGCCGGCCAGGCGGGCCCGATCCATGGTCCGGCGGAAGGTGTCGGCGCTGCCCCAGGCGATGCCGTTGAACAGCGTGGCCATTCTGGGCTCCGTTTCGCGGCGCAGACCGATAAGGTAATATCCGCCGTCTCGGGCCGGGCCGATGACCATCTCGTAATCACGGAGATGATCCAGGGCCCGGGCAAGGAGGGGCGCATTGAGTTCCGGGCAGTCGGTGCCGATCAGCACCGCCCGCTCGGTCCCCCTGGCCCAGGAAGCGCGGAAGGCAGCGGCCATGCGTTGGCCGAGGCCGTTGCCAAACTGTTCGGCCAGGGTGATGCCCTCCCCTATCCAGGCCCGCATCTGTTGCCGGGTTCCCCCCGTATACCAGAGAGAGAGCCCGGCGTCGCGGTCGTGGAGCAGGCTCCTTGCCGCGGCGATGGTCCGTTCGGCAAGGCAGGCATGCACCGCCGCCGCTTGCTCTTCCCCCAGGCGGGGGATCAGCCGGGTTTTTACTTTGCCCGGCAGCGGATAGCGGGTAAAAACAAGTATCTCTTCCCGAAGGGGTGTCTGTTGAACCATGGGATCGCAGGCAGTGGCCAATCTGAAAGCGTAATAGTAGCACAGGAGCCGATATTTGTCATGAACGGCGGCACCCGGCGAAAAAAAAGGTCCGAATCGTACCGGGACAGAACATACCGCACCCTGGAGCGGTCGGGATTGATTTCCTCTTTCGTCCGGATGGTGGAAACGGATCTCCATATTCTCGCCCCCGTCAATGTGGAGGATGAGGCGCTCCGCCTGGTTGCCGAAGTGCGGCGGCAGATCGAGGGGTACATCAGGCGCAGCCCCCTGTTTGTTGACAGCCTGCACCCCTTGCCCATGGACGAGGCCGCCCCGCCGGCTGTCCGGGAAATGCTCCGGGCGGGTCTGGCCGCCGATGTCGGGCCGATGGCCGCCGTTGCCGGCACCATTGCCGAATTCGTCGGTCTCGGTCTGCAGCGGTCAGGCATTGCGGATTTGATTGTTGAAAACGGCGGTGATATATATATAGCGAGAGAGCGGGAGAGCACCATCGCCGTTTTCGCGGCCGAGTCGCCCCTGAACAACAGGGTGGGCATCCGCCTGCCGCCCGCCGTCATGCCCTGCGGTGTCTGCTGCTCTTCCGGGACCGTCGGTCACTCAAGAAGTTTCGGCTGCGCCGACGCGGTGGTGGTTGCCGCGCCGTCAACCGCCCTGGCCGATGCCGCCGCCACCCGGATCGGCAACGAAGTGGATTGCGCTCCCGCCGGGATTGACCGGGCCCTGCGGGCGGCCGGAGCCATTGCCGGGTTGTCGGGGGTTCTGATCATCCGGGGCGACAGGCTCGGCGCCCTGGGCGGGATCGAACTCGTGGGTCTGGATTGAAAAAAGGAGAGCGCCATGGCTGCTGACAATAATGGGAGCGGAGAGGAGCAGCGCCGCATAATGCGGCGCCATCTGATCTATTATCTGCGGGTGTACGACGGGGTCAGCAGCAGGGTGGTCGGCCATGTCGTCGATATTTCACCCCACGGACTGCAGCTGATCGCCGACCAGCCGGTCCCCGTCCAGGCGGAGCACCGGTTGAGGATGTCCTTTCCGGGTATGGAAGCGAGCCGCGACGAACTCGTTTTTGACGCCGTCTGCAAGTGGTGCCGGCAGGATGAGAACCCGGCGTTTTACCTGGCCGGATTTCAGATTCGGAACCTGATGCCGGACGAGGCGGTGTTCATCCAGGGCATGATCAGCGAATTCGGGCTCTGATCCGGGGGCGGGACACGCCCCGGCCAGGGGTCCCGGAAAGTCCGCCCCACTCAGCCTCGGGCTTCGGCGAGCAGTTCCTCTCGGTGAACCCGGGCAAATTCCAGTACATCCTCTTCCCAGGGAACCATTCTGTTCAGTCCTGTTTTTTTCAGGATTCCGTTTTCAAGAATCGAGTTGACCGGCCGGCGGGCGGGCGTTGGATACTCGGCCGTGGTGCACGGTTCGATGGTGAACTGGACGCCCATGGCCTCGAGGAACAGCCTGGCCCCCTCGTACCAGGTCCCGCTGCCCTCGGCGGTCGCATGGATGGTCCCGGCCAGCCCGGAATCAATCAGAACCCTGATCTGGCCGGCCAGCCGGCGGGTCCAGGTCAGCGAACCGAACTGATCGTTCACCACCCGGATCGGCCGTTTGGGGTTCCCGACCGCCAGCCGCAGCATGGTCTTGAGAAAGTTGCGGCCGCCGATCCCGTAGAGCCAGGCGGTCCGGATGATCAGATGATCAGGGGTCTGTTCCCGGATTCGCCGCTCGCCCTCCAGCTTGCTCAGACCGTACCGGGAGAGGGGGCCGACGGGGTCCTCCTCCGTGTAGCCCCGCGGTGGGGGTTTGGCGCCGTCAAAGACATAGTCGGTGGAGATGTGGATCAGCCTGCTGCCCTGTCGGGCGCACGCCGCGGCGAGTATTCCCGGTCCGTCGGCATTGACCCGCCAGCATTGCTCCCGGTCGGTTTCGCAGCCGTCGACAGCAGTGTAGGCGGCGCAGTTGAGCACCAGGTCGTACCCGGACCCCATCAGGTCTGTTACCGCGGCCCGGTCGCCTATATCGAGCTCCCGGGAGCCGAAGGCGGACACGGCATGGGCGGCGCCCAGAACCTGCGCGCAATCTCGTCCCAGCTGACCTTTTGCTCCCGTGATGAGAATCTTCATCGCCCCGGAAAATTTACTTGACCGGATCCCGCAGCAGGTCCATGAGGTATTGTCCGTACTGGTTTTTCAACATGGACCTGGCCAGCCGCTCCACCTGGTCGGTGCCGATATAGCCGAGCCGGTAGGCGATCTCCTCCAGGCAGGCGATTTTGAGGCCCTGGCGTTCCTGCACCGCCTGCACGTAGCTCGATGCCTGCTGCAGGGACTCGTGGGTGCCGGTGTCGAGCCAGCAGAATCCGCGCCCCAGCAGTTCGACCTTGAGTTTTCCCTGCTTGAGATAGGTGTTGTTGATATCGGTTATTTCCAGCTCTCCCCGCGGGGAGGGCTGGATCGATTCGGCAATGGCCACCACCTCGTTGTCATAAAAATAGAGGCCGGGGACGACATAGCGCGATTTCGGCTTCAGGGGCTTTTCTTCGATGCCGATGACGTTGTTGTCCCGGTCGAATTCGACGACGCCGTATCGATGCGGGTCCTTGACCGGGTAGCCGAAGATGATGCCGCCCTTCTCGAGCCTGCTGCACCGTTGCACTATTTCCCCAAAACCGTGGCCGAAAAAGATATTGTCGCCCAGGACAAGGCAGACGTTTTCACGACCGATGAAGTCCTTGCCGATCAGAAAGGCCTGGGCCAGACCTTCGGGGTGCGGCTGCTCGGCATAGGAGACGTGCAGCCCCAGGTGGGAGCCGTTGCCGAACAGTTCGGAAAAGCGGGGCAGATCGTAGGGGGTCGAGATAATGAGAATGTCCCTGATCCCGGCCAGCATCAGCGCCGAGATGGGGTAATAGATCATCGGCTTGTCATAAACCGGGATCAGCTGTTTGCTGATGGCGCGGGTCAGCGGATACAGACGGGTGCCGGAACCCCCCGCCAGAACAATTCCTTTCATCACAACTCCTTGGAACGGGCCTTTTCGGTTGACCTCTTCGCGAAAAGTTCTTTATACTCTATTATTGCCTGTTTCGCAAAGCGTTAGCCCCTCGGTTTTTGGCGGCAGGAGGGAGACGGGGCCGGGGTGCCCGGCTGATCGAAGGACCCCTTTGCGGCAGGGCGGGATGGGATCGGGGCAACGGGATTTCCGCCGTTGCGGGGAGTCTGGATGAACGAGCCGTTACGCTGTGTAACCGCCTACGATATACGGGGCAGGGTGCCGGATGAACTGGATGAGCAGCTTGCCCGCCGGATCGGCCTGGCTTTTGCTGACCAGTTTGCCCTGCGCAAGGTGGTTGTCGGCAGGGATGTGCGCCCCAGCAGCCCCGGAATCGCCGTCGGACTGGCGCAGACCCTGACCGCTTGCGGGGTGGATGTGGTGGATATCGGGCTGGCCGGCACCGAGGAAGTCTATCATGCGGTTTTCTCCGGCATCGGAGACGGAGTGGAGGGCGGCATCATGGTGACCGCCAGCCACAATCCGGCCGAGTACAACGGCATGAAGCTGGTTGAGCGGGACGCCCGCCCGGTCAGCAGCGATTCCGGCCTGACGGAAATTGCCCGGAAAGCGGCTTCGGATGAGTGGTGGCGCCGGAAACTGCTCAGTTCGGCCGGCACTCCGGGGAAGCTGGAACAGAGCCGGGATAAAAACAGCTATATTGATTGCCTGTTGTCCTTTGTCCGGCCTGACCGACTTGCCCCCTTGAAGCTGGTGGTCAACGCCGGCAACGGCTGCGCCGGTCCGGTGGTGGACCTGCTGGAAGCGCGCCTTCCCTTCACCTTTGTCAAACTGCACCATCAACCGGACGGCACCTTTCCCCACGGCGTTCCCAATCCCCTGCTCCGGGAAAACCGGGCGGCGACGGCCGAGGCCGTGCTCGCGCACCGGGCGGATATGGGCATTGCCTGGGACGGTGATTTCGACAGGTGCTTCTTTTTTGACGAAACCGGCCGGTTCATCGAGGGCTACTATATTGTTGGCCTGCTGGCGGCGGCCGCGCTCCGGGACCATCCCGGCGGCCGCATCCTTCATGATCCCCGGCTGATCTGGAATACCGTCGAAATGGTGGAAGCGGCCGGCGGCAGGCCGGTCATGACCCGTACCGGCCACGCCTTTATCAAGCAGAAAATGCGAGAGGCCGATGCGGTCTATGGCGGCGAGATGTCCGCGCATCATTATTTCAGGGACTTCGGCTACTGTGACTCGGGCATGATCCCCTGGCTGTTCGTCTGCCGGCTCCTGAGCGACTCGGGCCGCCCCCTGTCGGCCATGGTCGCCGAAAGGATGGCCGCCTACCCGGTCAGCGGGGAAATAAACTCCATTGTTGCCGATCCCGACCAGGTCATCGACAAAGTGAAGGAACATTACAGCTCGGGCGACATGGACCTGACCGACGGACTGAGCGTCGCCTTCCCGGCGTTCCGGTTCAACCTGCGCAAATCGAACACAGAGCCGCTGTTGCGCCTCAATGTTGAAACAAGGGGCGACCGGCGGCTGCTGGAGCGGAAAACCGGGGAGCTGCTGGGCCTGATCCGCGGCGGAGAAAAGGGCGGGTCGCATTAATGATTCATTCCGTGTGAGGTGAAAGCGTGCGGATTCAACCAGTGATTCTGGCCGGCGGGACAGGTTCCCGTCTTTGGCCCCTGTCCCGGGAGCTGTATCCCAAGCAGCTGATCAAGCTGCTCGGCAGCCGTTCCCTTCTGCAGACTACCCTTGAGCGGGTGAAGGCATTGCCCGGCGCCGCTCCGCCCGTCGTGGTGGTCGGCGAGGAGCACCGGTTTCTGACGAAAACCCAGATTGAGGAGCTGAACACATTTCCGGAATATCACCTCCTCCTGGAGCCTGTAGGGCGCAATACGGCCGCCGCCATCTGCGGGGCCGCCCTCTTTGTCAGGCAGTACCTGGACAATGGATCCGTGCTCCTTGTCCTGCCGGCTGACCACCTGATTACCGCTGTCGACGCCTTTGTTGCCGCGGTGCGGGAAGCGTGCCTCCTGGCCGAGGCCGGGAATGTCACAACGTTCGGCATTGTACCGACCAGTCCGGAAACAGGCTACGGCTACATCGCCCGGGGGGAGGGGAACAGAGTCCTTTCCTTTGTCGAAAAGCCAGACCTGCAGACGGCCCGGGAGTATGTTGCCGGCGGCAGGCATCTCTGGAACAGCGGCATGTTCGCCTTTACGGTGGAAACGCTCCTGGCCGAGCTGTCGCGGTACGAACCGGTCCTCATCGAGCAGATGACGCGGGCCGTGGCCGACGGCAAATGGGACGGCGTGTTTTTCAGGTTGGACAGGGAGGCCATGGAACCGTGCACCGACGATTCCATAGACTACGCGCTCATGGAAAAAACGGAACGGGCGGCGGTGGTCGAGGCCGATATCGGCTGGAGCGATGTCGGCTCCTGGCGCGCCCTCTGGGAACTGGCGGATAAAGACGACCGCGGCAATGTCCTGAGCGGTGACGTGATCCTGGAAGATGTCGAAAATTCACTGATCCGGGCCGGCGACAGCCTGGTTGCCGCCATAGGGCTCCGGGACACCATGGTGGTGGAGACCGCCGATGCGGTCCTTGTCGCGCCCATTGCCCGGTCCCAGGACGTCAAGAAGATTGTTGAACAGCTCAAGCTCAGGGGCAGAAACGAGTTCCTGATTCATCGCACGGTCCACAGGCCCTGGGGCAGCTATACGACCCTGGAAAGCGGGGAGCGTTTTCAGATCAAGAGGATAACGGTCAATCCGGGGGCCAGACTGTCTCTGCAGATGCACCATCATCGCCATGAACACTGGGTGGTGGTCAGGGGGATGGCGAAAGTGACAAACGGGGAGAAGGTCATCCTGCTGGATGAAAACAAGTCGACGTACATTACCGCCGGGGAAAAACACCGGCTCGAAAATCCGGGAACCATACCCCTGGAGTTGATCGAGGTGCAGATCGGCAGTTATCTGGGAGAGGATGATATCGTCCGTTACGACGACGAGTACGGCAGGGAACAGGAATGACTCCCCCGTCGCGCAGCGGCCGTACGGAGGGGGATGGAAACCCTTACGTCTGCTCGAGAAAGCTCATGGCCTCTTTGTTTTCCCGGCCGGCCTCCGGGAATCGTTTGTGAAAGGCTTCGACGTACCTGTTGATGATCCGCCGGTCTTCGACCGATGCATGAAAGAACTCGATTCCGTTGTGGAAGGTGTTGTCATGGTGCCCGGAGGTGTGCACGACTCGTCCCATTACGTCGACCAGTTCGTCTTCCAGGCCGATGGTGATCATGACCTGCTGGCCGGCCGGGAACCTGCTGCGGGTTTCCATCAATATGCCGCCGATGCTGATATTCAGGGTCCGGCCCATACTGTATTCACCCCGGACGCCATGCTCATCGACCACGATATAATCGAGCAGATTTAGCGATTCCGGCCTGACATAGCGTCTGCGTTCGGTGTTGCTCATGCTGATTCCTGATCAATCGGGTCAAGGGTAAAGGGGAGGTGTCGTTACAGCCGAAACCTTTTTGTGACTCTACATTGTTCAATTTTCTTTGTCAAATCCCTGCCGGAGAAAATAATGCATCCGCGCTGCCGTGCCGGCTCGGGCAGCGGAAGGGCGTGGACTGCCGCTCTGCCCGAGAGGGCCATGCCCGAAGAGGATTGGCCGCCGGCAGACAAGTCGAAATTGAAATATGCAATATTCCGTCGGATTAAGTGTTTGACAGGCAAGCGGCCGAAACGGTAATAATACATAATATGCAAAGTGCACCGGCCTGTTCAACGCCGTATCGACAACAAGGCCGGGCTGCGATGGGGGGCTGATATGTTGAGCAATAGGGAGCGGCTGCGCAGGTTTTTCCTGATGGTTCCTGCGGCGCTGATCATATTGAGCGGATGCAACGCGCTGAAGGGCTCCAAGCCGATTCTGCCGATCCGCGAATATGAAAAAATGATCGTCGGCAACCTCTACGCGGATTACGTCGGCACGCAGAATTGTCTCGCCGCCTGCCATGAACATGATCAGCTGAGGCTGTTTTTCGATGCCAGCACGATGGGGGCGCAGCTGAAGATGGAATCCGGCATGCCCCTTGTAGACTGTGA
>JALHJD010000362.1 GCA_022837185.1 Desulfobacteraceae bacterium | reverse complement strand
AGCGCCTTCTCCAAAGCCTGGGCAAGGGACTTCAGTCCGGCGTCCTGCTCGGCCTCCCGGATGGTTTTGCGCACTTCCGCCAGATAGAGCTCTCCGGCCTTGCCTTTTTTCATCATCATCTTGCGTCCGAGAAGATCCATCCCCTGAATGCCCGTCGTTCCTTCGTGGATCGGATGGATCCGGACATCGCGGTAGTATTGCTCGAGCGGAAACTCGTCGCAATAGCCGTAGCCGCCGAGGATCTGCAGCCCCTGGCTGCACGACAAAATTCCCATCTCCGACGGATAGGACTTGGCCACCGGCGTAAGCAACTCCAGAAGCAGATTGTAGTTTTCGCGCATCTCGCCGGTTGTCACCTTTTCCATGTCGGCGTAACGGCTGCACTGCATGAGCAGCGACAGCGATCCTTCCACGACGGCCTTTTGAAAAAGCAGCATGCGCTTGATGTCCGGATGTTCGATGATGGCGACCTGCGCCTCGAGGGGATTCTTCGACGCAAGCCTGCGCCCCTGGGGCCGCTGCCGGGCATACGCGAGCGACGCGTAGTACGCGGCGGAGGCGATGGAGGACGCGCCCAGCCCGACATCGATCCGGGCGCCGTTCATCATCTGAAACATGTAGCCCAGCCCCTTGTTGGCCTCGCCGACCAGCCAGCCGCGGCAATCGTCGTTTTCGCCGAAAGCGAGATGTGTAATGGGCGCCCCCCGGTAACCGAGCTTGTGATAAATGCCGGCGCAGTTGACGTCGTTGGCTTCGAGGTCGCCTCCGGCGCCGATCCGTTTCTGTGGAATGATGAACAGGGAAATCCCCTTGACTCCCGCCGGTGCGCCCTTGATCCGGCCGATCGCCAGGTGAACGACATTATCCACGCCGTCGTGCGCGCCGGCGGAAATGAAAATTTTCTGGCCCTTCATTTTGTAGTAGCCCTGATCGGTCGGTTCGCCCGCAAGCGTGATGTCCGAAAGCGAACTTCCCGCCTGCGGCTCCGTGAGCGCCATCGTCCCCTGCCACTCTCCCGCAAGCATTTTCGGCAGATACCGGTCCTTCATTTCTTTCGTTCCGAAGGAAGCAATCAGTCCTGCGGCGCCCGCCGTGAGGCCCTGATAAACGGCCGCGGAATAGTTGGCCGCTGAAAATATTGCGGTCGGCGCCATCATGCCGACCATCTCCGGCAGCTGCTGTCCGCCGTCCTCGTATGAAAACGTCGCGCCGATCCAGCCTCCGGCGCCTGCTTCCCGCATGATCGTTCTCACCGCAGGATGCACGGCAACGTCGCCGCCGGCATACACGGGCGGCATTTTGTCCATCTCGGAAACAATGGGTTTGAAGAGGTCCCTGGCCATTTTCAGGGCCGTCTCCAGAACCATGTCGAAAACTTCACGGCTGTGTTCGGCATAGCGCGGATACGCCAGAAGGTCTTCGGCGTTGAAGACCTCGTATAATAAAAATTTCAAGTTCCGGTCGCTGATAAACTGTTCTGCCATCTGCTTCTCCTTTTACATGGAATATTTTATTTTGCGCCCCGGCGGTCCGGATCTTTTTTCCCGGGCGGCAGTCCGGCTTCGACGCAATCGTTTTCGGGGATTTACGGACCGTCATTTCCCTCCTGCGGCGCACCGGCGCCGCTTTGGAGGGCCTGATCGACAAACTTCTTCAAGGTCTCCCGATCGGCCAGTCCCAGAATCCGGCCGACCTCCCGCCCCTTTATCAGAGCCAGAAAAGTCGGAGTGCCCGCAATGGCGTAATCTTCCCTGAAGGCCGCAAGGCAGCTTTCTTCCGGCAATACGACTTTCAACTGGTCCGCGTACTGCAGGGCGATTTCCTCCACGACACGCAGCTGCTCGTCAAAGGCATCGTCGCGGGGCATGCAAAGCAGCAGAACCATTTTTTTTTCGGCCGTCACATCTTCTTCAAAATTCTGCGGCCGGATCCAATGCACCCGGGACATCGGCAACTTCCCTTTAAAAAGTATTTCCCGGCAGGCCCTGTTTCACCAGGCGC
>JALHJD010000043.1 GCA_022837185.1 Desulfobacteraceae bacterium | reverse complement strand
ACATCAACGAGGACCACTTCCTTGTCGAAGTGATCGACCCGGTGACCCTGGAGCCGGTGGAGCCGGGTGAAACCGGCGAACTGGTGATCACCACCCTGACCAAGGAAGCCTTTCCCATGATCAGGTACCGCACCCGCGACCTCACCCGGCTGCTGCCGGAACCCTGTCCCTGCGGCCGGACGCTTACCCGCATGGAGCGGATCACCGGGCGCTCCGACGATATGCTGATCATCAAGGGGGTCAATGTCTTTCCTCTGCAGATCGAAAAAGTGCTCTTTGAAATCGATGGCATCGAGCCCCACTACCAGATTGTCGTCGACAGGGAGAACCACAGCGACAAGGTGACGGTGCTGGTGGAAGTGCAGGAAGCGATATTTTTCGACGTCATGAAAAAACAGCGCCAGTTCATCGAACATATCAAGACGCGGCTTGCCTCCGAACTGGGCATTTCAGTGGACGTCAAGCTGGTTGAGGAAAAAACCCTCGAGCGCACCGAGGGCAAGAGTAAACGGGTTGTTGACAACCGCAAACTGTAGCTGGAGGAACATCCATGAAAATGGTAAAACAGGCAATCTCCACGGCGGCGGTTCTGTTCCTGGCATTGGTGCTGACAGCCGCGGCCGGGTACAGTCAGCCCGCCGATATGGGGGGCTGGGAGGAGGGGGGCGAGTACAACCGCCTCTACGCTGCCTCGGAGCTTGATCGGCTGAAGTGCACCATCGACAAGGTGATCGAGGTCGAGCCGATGGCGGGGATGGCTCCCGGCATCGCCCTGCTGGTCAAGGATGCGGACGGGGAAAAGATCACGGTCCACGTCGGTCCCAAGTGGTTCCTTGGCGACTCCATCGGCTTCAAGCGGGGAGACGAGGTCAAGATCAGGGGCGCCTGGGCGGAGATTGAGGGTCAGGAGGTCTTCATGGCCGCCAAGATCAAAAAAGGTGACTTTGCCGAACTGAAGGTCCGGCTGACCAAGGACGGCAAGCCTTTCTGGACCATGACCCCGGAGGAGTTGGCCAGGGAGCGTAATTCGGAGTGAAATACCGGAACCCCGCACCCATGGGTGGTTGAGCCTGTCTGCAAGGCGTCCTTCCGTGGGTCAGGAAGGCGTTGCGGCCTGGGGCCGGGAATTGGGGACCGCCCTCAATCGTCCGCGGCAGAGCAGGACAAATCACGCCCCGTTGCAGGGGCGATGCCTGTTAGTTTGACAAGGCCCGATAGACCTCCATGGTCAGATCTTCTTCGGTCAACCCCCTGTTCATGGCATCCCGGATGATTTTTTCCAGGTCGGTGAAATCCCTCTGCCGCTCCGCTCCATAGGACAGGGCCCTGGTTACCTGCTCTATCCCCTCCGGGCTCAGACTCCCTTCGAGGCCCTGTTCAATGACGGCGGAGGCGGTGGATACCGGCACTCCCCGGCGGACGGCGGAGTGGAGGGAAAGGATTGCGCTGTCCAGCATCGGCCCTGTGGGGACGCCCTTTTTTTCAAGAAGTTCCCTGATTCGCTCCTCGGCATCTTTTATCCGCTCCTCATGTCTGTTCCGCTCCTGTTCCGTCCAACGGTACCGTGATCCGGGAGCGTAATCACGGTCTTCCGCCCTTTTCCTGGCCTGGCCGGGAGGCAGATTGCCGCCCTGCCAGCCCGTTTTCGTGCCCCTGTCCCAGCCCGGCGGCCTGCCGTCTTTCCAGGCCTTTCGGTCCTTCTCGTCCAGCCAGGGGGGGAGAGTATGCCGCTCCCTTTTGCCCTTTCCTCCGTTGATGGATTTTCCGGCGCCCTGCTCCGTCCATTTTTTTCCCGGCGGCTTTCGACCGTCTTCAGCAAGGGCACCGGACAGAAGAGACACCGTGAAGATCAATGACAGGAACAGTGAGAGAATATTCATGCGCATGGCCATCACCCATTGATATTGATTGTTTGCCCCCAGGTGCGAAGAGATCTGCCTTTCAGCTGTCCTTAGGTTTGATTGACGGGGGAAGCGGCCCGGACGTTGAAGGCCGGGCCGCTTCTCATCAAGGACAGTATACTATTTTCTCAGGTTTATGGGAAGATTGTGCGGGTCTATGTGGCACTCCAGGCAGTCGATAAACCGCTGGTGCAGCACATCGCCATGGGGCTCGCCGTGGCAGTCCCGGCATCCCTGGATCTGACCGTGGGTCGGATGGCAGGTGGCGCATTGCATGGCCGAGTGCCTGGTCACATTTCCCTGCAACAGGGCATACACCTCTTTATGGCAGGCACTGCAGGCGACATTGGGGACATTTTCCGAATATTGCCTGATGGCTGCGGCGCTGTGCGGGGCGTGGCACTCGAGACAGTCCCCGTATTCCTGGGTCGGCAGATGGGGACTGTGGCAGTCCAGGCAGCTGGGAATGGCTCCGTGCTCCGCTGCGTGGCAGCCGTTGCAGTTGACCTCGCTGTTGTGCTTGCTCGGGAAGTCGGCGAACTCCGTCCCTTCCCCGGCGTGGCATTTGGCGCAGGCCAGTTCGGTCCGCCCGCCTTCCCCGCTTATCGGCTGTTCGAGGATGGCGAAGTCAATGACCAGGGGGGCATGGGGTTGGCGGTGGCACTCCATGCAGTCAGAAAAACCGTTTTCATGCGGCATGCCATGGCAGTCGGCACACTTGGGCATCAACGCATCCCAATTGTCCAGCCTGGGGTTGTAGGCATGGAACTGCTCATGGCAAAAAACGCAGTCCTGACGGTGTTTTCCTCCTTTGTCCTTCAGCCAGTTGAACTGATAGGCATGGCAGCGGCCGCACTCCTCGGGCGCCATAGGCTTGATATCCTTTTTGTAGAGGTCCGCTCCTGAACCGGCGGCTTCCTCCCGCACAGCGGTTCCGGGGTCGCCGGCCGGCCCGGTGCGGCCTGTCGGTCCGCAGGCGGCGACCAGCACGAACACGGCCGCCGCCGCAAACAGGGAGAAGGCGGAGAGAACAAGATACTTTTTCATAATGCCCCCCTTCTTATTTCAGCAGACTGTGGGCGCTTTGATGGCATTCATTGCAGGAGGGGAATTTGCTCAGCATCTGTTCGTTGTGGGGCGTGCCGTGGCAGCTCTGGCACTGGGGAACATTGCCGTGCTTGTCGGCATGGCAGTAGACGCACTGCATGGCGGCATGTTTCGTCGCTCCCGCCTCCAGCGCCGAGCGGATGTCGGAGTGGCAGGCGCCGCAGTCGCTGTTGGGGATTTCTGCCCCGTAGGCCAGCTCCAGGGGCCGGTGCACCTGATGGCAGGAGACGCAGGCCGCATATTGCTGTCCGCTCATATGGGGGTCATGACAGTCCATGCAGTCAGGCTTGAATCCATGCCGGTCATGGCAGAAGGAACAGTCCACTTCGGCGTGGGCGCTTTGGTGGGTGTTGATTTCCGCTACCACGGCGGAGTGGCAGGTGTCGCAGGCCGCCTTGACATTGTCGCCGAAGACAATGTTCAGGGGCTCGTGCGGATTGCGATGGCATCCCAGGCAGTTTTCCAGTTGAAAGTGGGGTTCGCCTTCATGGCAGGTCGCACAACCGGGAATGAGGGATCCTTTTTCCACCCCGGGGGGATGGGTGCCGGCATGGCATTCCATGCACTCGACCTCGGTCTTGTGCTTGTTGCCGGCCTGGTCAACCTGGTGGACTATGGCAGCGTGACATTTGACGCAGTCGTCGTTCTTGAGCACGGGATCCGCCGCTTCGGCATTCCGGGCGTCCGCCCAGAAGAGCAGCGCGCCGATGTTCAGTATGGTCGCCATGGTGCAGATGATCATTCGTTTCATGTTTCTTTTTCCCCCCTGTAGCTTGAGTGATGGTGGATCTGGCGGGCCGCCGCTCCCGGCCGGAACCGCCGTCCGGTTTTTTTCATTGTGCCGGGTCCTTCCGGCCGGTATAGAATGCAGCTTTCATCACCGGGCTGAAATAGGCCTCGGGAAATCCGTGACGGACTGATGCCGACGGCAGCCGCGCATTCTTTCCTTGCTGTATGAACAATTTTGACATAGTGTCATAGTCTTTTACCTGAATAGCCATTCATTCGCAAGGGGAAGATTGTATCTTTTGGACAAGGATTATCCTGGCAGAATCTTTTTTCTTTCCGGTCCATTCACTCCATTTCGTATTCTGTGATCGGCAGGATGATTTGCGGGGTGGAGGGAGAGATAATTCGGAGGCGGAGTATGCGGGAAGACGGCAGAAGAGATGATCAGCTGCGGCCTGTAAAGGTGGAGTATGGGGTGCAGCCCCATGCGGATGGCTCGGTGTTGTTCCGCATGGGCGGCACCCATGTCATCTGCGCGGTAACGGTTGAAGACAAGGTTCCCCCTTTTCTGGCCGGTTCGGGTCAGGGCTGGCTGACGGCCGAATACGGCATGCTGCCCTGCGCGACTCACACCCGGGGGCGGCGGGAGGCGGTGGCGGGCAGATCAGGAAGGACCTATGAAATCCAGCGGCTGATCGGCCGGTCATTGCGGATGATGGTCGATTTGCGCCGGCTCGGGGAGGTCACCCTGCGGGTCGATTGCGATGTGATCAACGCCGACGGCGGCACCCGCTGCGCGTCAATCACCGGCTCGTCCCTGGCGGTTCGCCAGGCGCTGCAGCGGATGGCCGATGAAGGCAGGCTGCCCGAGCTGCCGGCCATCCTGCCGGTGGCGGCGGTCAGTGCCGGACTTGTCGACGGTTCGGCGCTGCTGGATCTGACCTACGAGGAAGATTCGGCCGCCGAGGTTGATGCCAATTTTGTCATGGCCGGGGACGGCAGATGGATTGAAATGCAGTGCACGGCGGAGGGCAGGCCGTTTCAACCGGAACTGTTTACCCGCATGCAGGCGCTGGCGGCGGCGGGAATCCGGGAACTGCTTGCCTGTCCCCGGGACAGGGAGAGCTGAGCCGGGACGCCCCTCATCCGCCGCCGGCAAGGAATCTGCGCAGAATCAGGAGTCCGTCCGGGGTGAACACCCGGTGACCAAGCCGCACCGCGAGCCGTTCCAAGGGCACGAACTCCGCCCCCAGCACTTCCTCCTTCTGCAGGGTGAAAGGGCCGTCATGGCGGCAGCGGAACACCCTGCCCCACACCCTGTTGCCGTCGTCGGCGTAGTAGTGGTCGAAACAGGTCAGCAGGGCGACATCCCGGACGCCCAGTTCCTCGGCCAGTTCCCGCTCGGCGCATTCCTCGTAGCTTTCGCCCGCCAGGACGATCCCGCCGGCGGCGATGTCGTAATATCCGGGGTAAATATCCTTGGTCATGGTCCGCTGCTGGACAAGGAGCTCCCCGGTGCGGTTGAATACCAGGACATAGGAAGCCCGGTGAATCAGCTGCTGGCTGCGCATGATCTGGCGTGATACCGCGGCGATTTCCACGTTGTTTTCGTCGACGATCACGACGGATTCCTGGGAAACTGCCGCAGCCATCAGGGCGCCCAGTAGATGTGGACCGGGGTCTTGTCCTGGTCGAGAACGGCGCGAACCGGCATGCGCATCGCCGGGCCGCCCTCCAGGGCCTCGGCCAGCACCCGGCGTTTTGCCGCGCCGGTGACGTGCAGGATTATCAGCCCGGCATCGAGCAGGAGCGGCAGGGTCAGTGTCAGGCGTTCGTGGGGGGCATGGGCCGGAGAGACAGCCGCACAGTTGCGGTCGGAATGCATGTCCAGGGCTTCGGCCAGCCCCGCCGCGCCGGGAAAGAGCGAGGCGGTGTGCCCGTCGCCGCCCATGCCGAGAATGACCGCCGCAAAAGGCCGGGGGAGGAGGGAAAGGGCCAGGTGACACTCATCCTCTCCCTGGCGGGCCGTGGGAGCGCTGTTTTTCAGAGGGACAAAAGTTGCCGCCCGGGCCCGGCCCCGCAGAAGCTGGGACCGGACAAGAAATTCGTTGCTGGCCCCGTCGGCGGCATCGACCCACCGTTCATCGGCCAGAGTGATCAGGACGCGATTCCAGGCGAGATCGTATTCGCTCAGGCGGCGGAAAAAAGGCTTCGGGGTTGTCCCTCCGGAAACGACCAGGCTGACCGTATTTTCCGCGGCCAGGGCGTTGCGCAGCCGTTCGGCCACGGCGGCGGCCAGCGCTCCGGCAAGGGTTTCCGGGTCCGGAAAGGACAGTATCCGTGGACGGGGGCGGGGCATCGGTCTGTTATCCTTCCGGCTCGAGCGGCCGATGGCGGAACGCAAAGCAAGGGCTGCGATTCGGCTGTCCGGCGAAGTCGGGGGCCGTGAGCCGACTGCTGATATCCTCCAGGATAAAGTCGGCGGCCAGGGAAGGGGCGGGGGTGAAGCAGGGATCATCGACGGCGAGCAGGAGCAGGCCTTCCCGGGTCAGCACTTTCATGGCGGCCCGGAGCAGTTGTTCATGTTCCAGCCGGAAGCGGGAAGGGGCGGCGCTGTCCCGGCCGTCGGGGCAGCAGGGGGCATTGACCAGGATCAGGCCGAAGCGGGACCGGCACCCGGCAAGCCATTTCAGGGAGTCCTCCTGGATGGTCCTGTGCTGCGGCCCGCCGAAGCCGTTGAGGAAGAAGTTGGATCGGGCCAGATGCAGTTGGCCGGCGGCGGGGTCGACGGTGGTGGTGGCCAGCGCCCCGTTGACCAGGGCGTGCACGGTCGCGGTCCCGGTGCCGCCGTTGAGGTTGAGGAACGTCCGGCCTTCAGCGGACCTGCCGATGAGCAGGCGAAGCGATCGCCGGGCCAGGGGAAGGCCGGTGCCCCGATCATCGGTCAGATTGACCAGGAAACGGCAGCGCTGCTCGTCCACCTCGAATATCTTGGTCCGGGAGGGCTTGGGGCCGGCTTTCCCTTTTTTCTTCCCGCCTCCAGCCTTGCGGAGAAATATCCGGCCGGGAGGAATGGCCAGGATCTCGCGGACCGCGCGGAGGGCGACATTGAAACGATGGTCCGCCGCGCGGGGGTCGCCACCGGCGGCTGCGGCATGACCGGTGGCCAGGATCCAGCGCTCATAAAGATCGAGGGCGAGGTCATAACCGGGAAGGTCGCTGCCGTAGAGGCGGAAGCAGGAGATATCCTCCCTCTCAGCCCAGGGAAAGAGCCGCCGGCAGTTTGCCTGGAGCCGGGCGGCAAAATCCGCCCCTTCGCCGCCGGTCTCCGGCTCGTGCAGGGAGGGCAGGCCGGGGGCATGTTCGGTGGTCCTGGCGATGGTGCCGCAGTGCAGCCTGCATCTGATGGGGCCGTTGAACAATTTGTAGCTGTCTGACCAATTCAGGCTGAAGCCGCCGGCAAGGTCCGGGTTGCTCGAGAAAAAGCCGATCCGCCAGCCCGCCAGTTCCCGGCCCAGTTGCCGGTCAAGGAAACGGTACAGATATTTTATTTCCTCCCTGTCCGCCAGCCGCTCGCCGTATGGGGGGTTGACCACCAGCAGGCCCTCGTCGGCCGGCCGCTCCAGTGCGGCGAGCTGCCGCTGACCGACGGTGATTTTGTCGTCCAGCCCCGCGGCGGCGATATTCTCCCGGGCCGCCGTGACGGCATGGGGATCGGCATCGTAGCCGATGATCCGCGGCCAGGGCTGCCGGTGACCGTCCTCCTCGCGCCGCACGGCCTCGTTGACCAGTTTCTCCCACAGCCGCTCATCGTGCCGGTTCCAGAACAGGAAGCCGAACGATTTCCGCTGCAGTCCGGGCGCACTGTCCCCCAGTATCATCGCCGCTTCAATCAGCAGGGTCCCGCCGCCGCACATGGGGTCCAGCACAACCCGGTCAGGCGGAAAGGAGCGGCGCAGGCCGGAGAGATAGACTATGGCCGCGGCCAGGGTTTCCTTCAGCGGGGCTTCGACGGCGGCCCGCCGATAACCGCGGCGGTGCAGGCTGTCCCCTGACAGGTCGACGGCCAGGGTCGCCCGGCTGCCCTGGAGATGGAGGCTGATCCGCATCCCCGGCCGGCTGGTGTCGACGGAAGGCCGGCGGCCGGACCGGGAGCGGAACTGATCGGCTATGGCATCCTTGATCCGGAGGGCCGCGTACTTGCTGTGGCTGATGGGGGAGTCGGTCACGGTGCTGAACACCGCAAAGGGGGTATCGCAGGTAAGGTGCTCGTCCCAGTCTATTTTTCCCGCCTGCCGGTACAGGGTGTCCGCATCGGGGGCATCGAAGCCGGTTATCTGCAGCAGCACCCGCGAGGCGAACCGGGACCACAGGCACATCCGGTAGCCGGACTCCAGGTTCCCTTCCCAGGAGACGGCCCCGGGATTGACAGCACTGTTCCGGCCGCCCTGCGCTTCGATCTCCCCGGCCACCAGCTGTTCAAGGCCGGCGCCGCAGGTGGCGACAAAGGAAAGAGGGGGCTTTTTTTTCCGTTTCGGTCTGACGGGGGTTATCAATGGTCCTGTCCGGAATGGATGAAAATATTCTTTTCAGTCGGCTATCATAGTCCCTTGGAGGGATTTCCACAATGATGATGTGGTTTCCACTCAACCCGTCCGGGTTTTACCGCCGGGGGATCCGGGAATGCTCAGGGGCTGGCCGGATGCGGATGGCTGTGCCGCTTGATCATGAAATAGAGGACGGGAACGGCCATCCGGCTGATAAGCAGGGAAGCGATTTCGCCGAACATCAGCGCGATGGCCAGCCCCTGGAAAATGGGGTCGGCGAGGATGACTGAGGCGCCGACCACCACCGCCAGGGCGGTGAGCAGCATGGGCCGGAACCGTATCGCCCCGGCCTCGACAACAGCCTTGTCCAGGGGAAGACCGTGGCTGAGGCGGAGTTCGATGAAATCGACAAGGATGATGGAGTTGCGGACGACAATGCCGGCGCCGGCCATGAAGCCGATCATCGAGGTGGCGGTGAAAAAGGCGTTGAAGCCCCAGTGAGCGGGCAGGATGCCGATGAGGGAAAAGGGGATGGCGGCCATGACGACCAGCGGGGTGAGATAATCCTTGAACCATCCGATCATCAGCATATAAATGAGGACCATCACCACGCAGAAGGCCAGCCCCAGGTCACGGAACACCTCGAGGGTGATGTGCCATTCGCCGTCCCACTTGATGGCCGGCTCCAGGTCGTTGAAGGGCTGCTTCAGGTTGTACACCCCGATGGCCGGGATCGTGGAATTGAAGCTTTGTCCGTCCAGCCGCCCAATTTTTTCGTTCATTTCGAGAATGGCGTACACCGGGCTTTCGGCTTCACCGGCCACGTCGCCGGTGACATAGATAACCGGCTTGAGGTTTTTCCGGTAGATCGGCTGGTCCACGGGAACCTCCCGCACCCGGACCAGCTCCCGCAGCGGCACCATGGGCCCCGCCTGCCCCAGCGATGAGCGGAGGGCGACGTTCAGCACCTTTTCGAGATGGGCGCGCTGCTCCCGCGGGAGCGCCAGGATGATGTTGATCTCCTCCTTGTCCCGGGGCTGGTGGAACAGGTCGATGGACATGCCGTGGACGGCCATGCGGACGGCCTCCGTCACTTCCTCCTCGGAGATGTGGTTGAGGGCCGCTTTTTCCTTGTCCACGGTAATGACGGTCTTGGTCCGGTCTTCCTCCCGGTACCAGTCAATATCGACCACGCCCGGAGTGGAGGAGAATATCCGTTTCACCTCGGCGGCCAGGGCCACCCGGTCGCGGTCGGTCGGTCCGTATATTTCCGCCACCAGGGTCTGGAGGACAGGCGGTCCGGGAGGGACTTCGGCCACGGCCAGGGTCGCTTCGTATTTCTCCGCAATGGCCGCAACCTCGGGCCTGATCCGTTTGGCCACGTCATGGCTTTGCAGGCTGCGTTCGTGCTTGGGCAGCAGGTTGACCTGGATGTCGGCCACGTTCGGCCCCGAGCGCAGAAAATAGTGACGGACCAGGCCGTTGAAGTTGAAGGGCGACGCGGTTCCGGCATAGATCTGGTAGTCGACCACTTCGGGCTCGTCGGCCACGACGGCCGCCATTTCCCGCGCGACCCGGGTGGTATGCTCCAGCGTGGAGCCTTCCGGCATGTCGAGGATGATCTGGAATTCCGATTTGTTGTCAAAGGGCAGCATTTTCACCTTGACCAGTCCGAAATAGACCAGGGAGAAGGACCCGAGCAGCAGGGCGGTGATGATCAGGAAAAACATGAAGCGCATCGACCCGTGGGCCAGCAGCGGATCCATGACCCGGTGGTAGAGCCGGGTGAAAAGGTCGTCGGGCGCCTGGTCGAGGTGATCTGACTCGTTGCCCGCCGCTGCCGGGGGAGCGCGGTGCGATTTCAGGAGGCGGACCGCCGCCCACGGGGTAACGGTGAAGGCAATGATCAGCGAAAAAAGCATGGCGGCGGAGGAGCCGACCGGGATGGGCCGCATGTACGGACCCATGAGGCCGCCGACAAAGGCCATGGGGAGAATGGCGGCAATAACCGCCCAGGTCGCCAGGATGGTCGGATTGCCGACCTCGGAGACAGCTTCCACCGCCACGTCGACAACCGGCCGGTCTCTGCCGGAGGGAAGGCGGAGGTGGCGGACGATGTTTTCCACCACCACGATGGCGTCATCAACCAGGATGCCGATGGAAAAGATGAGGGCAAAGAGGGTTATCCTGTTCAGGGTGTAGCCGTACAGGTAAAAGACCAGCAGGGTGAGGGCCAGGGTCGAGGGGATGGCGAGCATGACGACGAAGGATTCCCGCCAGCCGAGGAAGAAAAGGATCAGCAGCGCCACTCCGAACACGGCAATGCCCATGTGCAGAAGCAGTTCATTGGATTTTTCCGCGGCGGTCCGGCCGTAATCCCTGGTGACGGTGACCTGGACATCCGCGGGAATCAGCCGCCCATGCAGGGAGTTGACCTTGGCCAGCACGGTGTCGACGACCTGTACCGCATTGGCCCCGGGCCTCTTGGCCAGGGAGAGGGTGACCGCCGCCTCCTCCTGCGCGCCCTGCCGGCCGAAGAGGACATAGTTGGCCGGCTCCTCCGGTCCGTCGGAAACGGACGCCACCTCTTCCAGGTAAACGGGCCTGGAGTCATATACCCCGACCACGATCCGGCGGATTTCTCCGGCGGCGGCGAGAAAGGTCCCGCTCTGCAGGATAACCTCATGGTTCATGGACTGCAGGGTGCCGGAATAGGTCTGGCGATTGGCCTGCCGCAGCCGGGCGGCAAGGTCGGCGGCGGTCAGGTTGCGGGCGGCCAGCTGGAGCGGGTCAAACTGGACGCGCACTTCCCGGCGGGTGCCGCCGATAAGCCTGGTCTCCGCTACTTCCGGAATGTTTTTCAGGGCGTCGTCCACCTGGGCCGCCAGCCGGCGCAGGAAAAAATGATCGTATCTGCTGCTGTGGAACGTCAGGGCCAGAATCGGCACGTCATCGATGGTGTGGGGCTTGATCAGGGGCGTGGATACACCATGGGGGATGCGGTCGAAATTGGTCTCCAGCTTGCGGTTCAGGTTGACGATGGCGTCCTCGAGGTTTTCTCCCACGTAGAAGCGGGCAATGAGCAGACTCTCCTCCGGCATGGAGGTGGAATAGATATATTCGACCCCGGGCAGTTCATAGAGCAGCTTCTCCATGGGGATGGACACCCGCTCCTCTATTTCCCCGGCGGTGGCGCCGGGCATGGAAACCATGACGTCGATCATGGGCACCTTGATCTGCGGCTCCTCCTCACGCGGCAGCATCAGAACGGCAAGGGTGCCGAGCAGCAGCGAGGCGAGGATAATGACCGGCGTCAGCTTCGAGTCGACAAAAGCAGCGGCCATGCGCCCGGCAAAGCCGGGATGATTGGCGGAATCGGCCGGGCTCTTCATTGGATGATGCGGACCGGACGGCCGTCAACGAGTTCGGGGCCCGCGGGCAAAGCGACGATTTCGCCCGGCTCGAGGCCGGCGAGGATTTCCACCCGGCCGTCCGCCTCGGCCCCGGTCCGCACCAGGCGTAGACGGGCCCTGTTTTCGGCGATAACAAAAACTATTTCCATCTGGCCGAAGCGCCGCACGGCCGCCCGGGGAACAGAGAAGGTGTGCAGTTGTGCTCCCGGAATGGCGACTCGGGCAAATTGGCCGGGCTGCAGCCGCGGGCTTTGTTCTATGTCGATTTTTACCGTTGCCGAACGGGAGAGGGGGTCGACCGCCGGAGCTATCTCGGCGACGGTTCCGTCCAGGCTGAGACCGGCGGCGGGCAGGTGAATCGGCAGGGACCCGCCCACTGTGATCTGCAAGGCCAGAGTCTCCGGCACGGCGGCCACGACCTGCAGCCTGCCTAGGTCCTCGATGTGGAGCAGAGGGGATCCGGGCACGGCCAGGTCGCCGACATTGGCGTTTTTCCTGGTCACCACGCCGTCAAAGGGCGCGGTGATCGTTGTGTACCCTTGCATGGTATTGACCTCCCGGTAGGCGGCCTCGGCGATCCGGAATGTTTCCTCCAGTGATTTGACGTTTTCCGCGGTTGCCGCATTTTTGTCGAGGAGTTTTCTTTCCCGGGCCAGGTTTCTTTCGGCCTGCTCCAGCCGCGTCCGCGCCTGGGAGGCCCTGGCGTTGATTTCCCCGGCGGCGACCTGGACGAGCAGGTCGCCCCGCTGTACCTGCGTCCCGAGGACAACAGGCATCTTCTCGATGATGCCCGTTACCTTGGCGGCGATGACGGCCTGATTGACGGACCGGACCGTGCCCGTAACTTCTGTCTGCAGGCGGCTTTCCAGGGAGGCAACCGCAGCGGTCCGGACCTCCATGGGTGCGGGGTCAACGGCCGATGGAGCCGCGGGGTGTTCCTCCCGGCAGCCGATGAGGACCATGGCGGCGGCAAGAACAAGACAGTATGGCGCAATTTTCATATTCCGCCTCCCTTTGCGTACAAAATCCATGGATCAGGAGTCCGCCGGGTTTGCAGGGTCTTCGGAGGGCTGGTCAAACTGCGGCAGACCGCAGGCCCTGCGGAAATCGGCCACGGCGATCCGGTGCGCGGTCCGGGCGGCAGTCCTGCGGACCACGGCGCCTGTCAGCCTGTTTTCAACGTCAATGAGTTCGGAAGAGAGAATCACCCCTTCCTTGAAGCGCTCCCGGCTGAGACGGGCGCTTTCCTGCGCCTGGGCAACCATTTTCTCCGTGACCTCCATGCGCTGCTCGGTCTGCTCCACGGCGAGTGAGGCCTGTTCCACCTCCAGGCGGATCGCCAGGGAAATCTTGCGCAGCTGTTCTTTTTTTTCCGCCAGCACGGCTCTTGCGCCGGCGATCCGGGCGGCGGTGTTCCGGCCCGAAAACAGGTTGAAGTTGACTTTGACGCCGGCCAGCCAGGAGTTGCCGGAGCCGTCCAGTTCATATCCCTGGTCAACCTGGTAGCCGGCAAAAGCGTCGGCGGTCGGATAGTACCCGCCCTGTTCCTGGCGGACCCTGGCTTCGGCGGCCTGGACGGCTGCCTCCATGGCCATGAGTTCCGGACGAAGGGCGATGTCCGGGGCCGCCGGCACCTGGAGTTCGACCGGGGAGCCGCGGTCGACGAGGACGGTTCCCTCCTCAAGGCCGAGCAGGTTGAGAAACGCCCGGCGGGCCAGCTGCAGCCCGTGGCGTGCCTGGATGAGATTTTCCTGCTCTTCGGCGTGGTGGATCTCGAGGTTGAGAAGGTCGGCCTGCAGAAGGTCTCCGGCCCGGCAGCGGGCCTGGGCCACGCTGACCAGGGCGGCGGCGGCGCCCACGGCGGACTGCCTGGCCTGGACGGTGTCCTCGGCCTGGAGGATGGTGAAAAAGGTTTTGATCACTTCAAAGGCCAGCCGGGCCCGGACACTCTCCATTTCGTGCCGCGAGGCGGTTTCCGATGCTTCCGCGACCCTGAGTCCGGCCTGGTCGCTGCCGCCGTTGTACAACCTGTAGCTGGCGGTTGCGGCCATGTTCAGGTTGTCGGTCGTGCCGGGGGCATTGAAATCAATGGATTCATCAAACTCCCCCTGGTTGAGGATATTGCCGAAGGAATACATGGGATTGTCGGTGCGGCTGTAGGACGCACTGAGATCAAGCCTGGGGTAAAAGGCACTGTCCGCTTCCATGACGGCCGCCCGGGCCGCGGCGATTCGTTCCCTGATTATCGCTGTTTCCGGGTTGTTGGCAAGGGCGAACCGCACTGCGCTTTGCGGGGTCCATTGACTGGGGAGCTCCTCCGCAGGCCCGGCCGGAAAAAGGTCGGGGGGGGCGGCAAGCAGAAAGAGGATGCCGCAAAGGAGGCTGAAGGGATTGAGTGGGCGGCGCATGGGGCTATTGAATTATTTCATTGAATAATGAAACAGCATGCCCCGCGGTACGGATAAAAAAACGGTTTTTGGCATGGATGCAGGTCATCTCGCTGAGGGAGCGGGCGAGCCGGGGCGGCGGGAACCGTTCGGCTTCGGGGGAAGCGCACGGAGCAGCAGGCATAACGGGGATTCCCGTTTCACCGGCCGCCGGGCGGATCGGACCGCCCGGGCTCGATGATTACAT
>JALHJD010000042.1 GCA_022837185.1 Desulfobacteraceae bacterium | reverse complement strand
ACCGGTTTCTGCTCCTTGCCTTCCATGACATAGAGTTGCCCGAACCGCTCGGAAGTGGATTTAGTGGCGTTATAGAAGGAGTCGCCGGCAAGAACGCCGGAATAAACCCTGAATATGGTCAGGCGGCCCGCAAAGGGATCGGCCATGGTTTTGAAAACCTGGGCGGAAAAGGGCGCTTCGACCGAGGCCGGTCGTTCCTCAAGTTCACCGGTCCTGGGATTGGTGCCGACCTGCGGCGATCTCGCTTCGGGGGAAGGAAGCAGGTCGGCGATTGTATCCAGCACCAGGCTTGTTCCCTGGTTCTGCAGAGGAGCGCATACGCAGACCGGGGCTATTTTGCCGTCGCGGACCGCGGCGGCGAGCCCGCCTTTCAGTTCCTGGTCGTTCAGCTCGCCTTCTTCAAGAAACTTTTCGATCAGGTTGTCATCCGTCTCCGCCACGTATTCCATGAGGTTTTCCCGGAGCGTCATGACTTCTTCGGTCAGTTCGTCCGGGACGTCGCCCTCCTCCACCTTGCCGCTGCCGTCGGTTTTGAAAAAGAAGGCCTTATTGGCGGTGATATCGACAACTCCCCGAAAATTCTCCTCGGCCCCTATGGGCAGAAAGAGGACGACGGGATTCAGATCAAAGGCGGAACGGAGCTCCTCCACCGTCTTGGAGAAATTTGCCCGCTCCCTGTCCATCTTGGTGATGCAGATAAGGCAGGGCATGTTCTTCGCCCGGATGAACTCGACAAACTTGTCCGTCTGGTTGCGGACACCAAGCACCGCCCCCACGACCAGGACCGCGCTGTCCCCCACCTGCACCGCGAACTTTGCTTCATTGACGAAATTATCGTCACCAGGGGTGTCGGACAGAAAGATTTCCCTTTTTTTCCATGTCAGATAGCCGAAACCGGTGCTTATGGTGATATGACGCCTGATCTCCTCGGGCTCAAAATCCAGGGTTGATGTGCCGTCATCAACCTTGCCGAAACGTTTCGACGCGCCGGCGGTGTAGAGGAAAGCCTCGGCAAGCGTGGTTTTGCCGCTGTTGCCATGGCCGATAATAACCGTATTCCTGATCTGTCTGACATCGTGCATAAAGGCCTCCGGTGGACGGTTAACAATTTGAAAGGCACGAATACGGGTACACCCGCCCGCATCATGCGGCTGAGAGACGCCTGGAGACCGGCCCTGCTGATGCAGGCCGGCATGGACATCCTCATTTCGTCGATGGTCGAAGTATCCCGCCGATGTGATCGCTCCCGGAGGGAAAAAAGGGCGTTCCCAGTCGGAAGTTATTATTGAAATTCAGAGAAAAAGAAGTTTCTCTTTTGCCGCAGGAATGGTAACCATCTGGACCAGCATCAGAACTTTATATTCCTATTATCCTTGAGAAGTCAAGCAATAACATTTGTTTGCGGAGCGATCCGGTACGGACGATGAACGACCGCCCCAGCGCATTTACCGGAAGAATTGCCAGGTCAGCCGGAACGGTGAGCGGAGCAGTCATGTGCAGCCGGGTTCTCGGTCTGATCCGGGAGCAGATTTTTGCCGGCATGTTCGGGGCCGGATACGCCTACGACGCCTTCGTGGTCGCTTTCCGCATTCCCAACCTGCTGCGTGACCTGTTCGGCGAGGGCGCCCTTTCCGCGGCCTTTGTTACCGTTTTCTCCGACTACGACACCAGGCGCGGCCGGAAAGCCACCTGGGAACTGGCAGGAACCGTCCTGACCTTTTTCGCCGTCCTGCTCAGCCTGCTGACTCTGGCCGGCATCTACCTCACCCCTTTCATCGTCAATCTTCTGGCGCCCGACTTTCAACTCGTAGCCGGCAAAACCGAACTGACGGTCAAGCTGACCCGGATCATGTTCCCCTTTCTCATTTTCATCGCCCTGGCCGCTGTGGCCATGGGCATTCTCAACACCAGGGGCCGTTTTTTCGTGCCGGCCATGGCATCCAGCTTTTTCAACCTCGGCTCCATCGTCGGCGGCGTCTCCCTGGCCCTGCTCTTTCCCCGGATAGGACAGCCGGCCATCGCCGGCATGGCCTGGGGCACCCTGATCGGCGGTCTGCTGCAGCTTCTGATCCAGCTTCCTTCCCTGCGGCGGGTGGGTTTCGCTTTCCGACCCCGCTTCTCCCTCCGCGATCCGGGACTGACCCGGGTTCTGCTTCTCATGCTGCCGGCGACCATCGGCCTGTCCGCCACCCAGATCAACATTTTCGTCAACACCAATTTCGCCGCCTCCTGCGCCGAAGGTTCCGTCTCCTGGCTCAATTACGCCTTTCGCCTCGTGCAGCTGCCCATCGGCATTTTCGGCGTCGCCTTTTCCATTGCCGTCATGCCCCTGCTCGGCAGACAGGCGGCGGAAAAAGATTTCAGCGGTCTGCAGCAGACCTTCAATTCATCGCTGATCATGGTGCTGAGCCTGACCATCCCCGCCACGGCCGGGCTTGTTCTGCTCGCCGAACCGGTCATCCGCCTCATCTTTGAACGCGGCGCGTTCAGCGCCTTCGATACATTCCGCACCGCCGAGGCCCTTGCCTATTATGCCTTCGGCCTCTTCGCCTATTCGGCCGTCAAGGTCATGGTCCCGGTCTTCTACGCCCTCGGTGACACCCGGTATCCGGTAATCGGCAGTTTTATCGCCGTGGCGGCCAATATCATCGTTGTCACGCTGACCATCGACCATTTTCAACACAAGGCCATCGCCCTGTCCACCTCCTTTACCATGACCCTCAACTTTGCCTTTCTCGGGATCATTCTGTACCGGCGGCTGGCGGGATTTTCCCTCCGGCCCCTGCTGGCCGGAAGCGGAAAAATACTGGCGGCCACCACAGTCATGGCCGCGGCGGTGTGGGGTTTGAAAAGCTGGCTTTCCTCCTGGCTTCTCGGCGGCATTGTTCCACAGCTGATCGCGGTGCTGGGCATCATCGTCGCCGGCGGCCTGATCTACTACCTGACCCTCCTCTCCCTGAAACTGCCGGAACTGACGATCGTAACGGAAAAGATTCTGCATCGGCTGGGGAAATCGGGAGACAGATGAAAATTCCGGCTTCGCCGTGAGTTGGTAGTCGGCAGTCGGCAGTCGGCAGTCGGCAGCGCTCCACCCCGCGCTGCGGGGCCGAATAAGGAGAAAAACATGTTTGCGCGGCCGGCTGTGCAGGGAAAAATTCCTAGGTTAAACTGAGCCCCGCGAAGTCCAACGCAACCGATTGGAATTGTTGGTGTTCTCGGGCTCACCCCAACCTGCGAAACGCAAAGCCTGTCCCCCCGGCAAAGCCGGGAATTACTAGACTGCCGACTGCCAACTGCCACTTCACCGCACAGCCGGGCCGGTCAATTCCTGGAGGATTTTCAGTTGGGAGAGCAGAACCATGACCGCGGTGTCGACGTGCAGGATCAGCGGTCCCATGGAGAAACCGCAAAACCCCAGGTCAAAAAAGCACTGCAGTTCAAAATCGTTCCATCCCCCTTCCGGACCCACGGCCAGGACGATGCTGCCGCGGATGCGGCTTTCCTTGAACAACCCGGCCAGGTTCGCGTCCGTACCCGGATGGGCCACCAGGCGACTGTCCGCCCGGATGGTCGGGGCCGCCTCCTCGATGAACGGCCTGAACTGCTGATGGATGTGTACTTCCGGGATTCTGGTATCCACCGCCTGCTCCAACCCTTGGAGCAGGAAGCGGCGAAGCTCTGCCGGCTGCAGGAGGTTTGCCTGAAAATAAGATTTCTGCACGCGCCGGGAACGAATAAGGTAAAAACTGCGGACGCCGAGGACCGTTGCCTGTTTCAGGATCCGCTGCAGCATTATCGGTCTGGGCAGGGCAAGGATCAGTTCCACGGCTGGCAGAACCGGGGGTGGGGCCGTAAGCCGTACCTCGATGACGAAACCGCCGCCGTTGCTGCCCATGATGAGGCCGCTTCCCATCTTCCCGTTAAGCATGCCGACCCGGAGCCGGTCCCCCTGCCCGAGGCCCAGCACTTCCCGGATATGCCGGGCCCGCCGGTCCCCTGCTTCCAGCCGGAGCAGCGAACCCGACAGTTCTTCCGGCTCAAATAAGAGAAGATTCATGGCGCAGGCAACCCTTTAATTGACAACAGTTCGATGACACGGATAAAGTAAGGCCGGCAAAGCCGTCTTCATGCACAATAATGAATTCAGAATGCAGAATGTACCTCGGGAGCGCTTCGCGCTCACACAGCGCAACCGGCAAACTCCGGACCCATGAATAACATAACGATAAATCGGGCAGAGGGAATGCAAATACATAACAGCGCCCAAACCACCTGGCATTGCTGCGATCAGGCTTCGTTCCCCATCCCCTCAGCGATTTGGATCAGCGGCCATAAACCAGCAGCGAAGCTGCAAATTCTTCTGTCTTCTGTTATCTGTCTTCTGACTTCTGAAATGCTGCAAACTGCCATCCCCGTGAACCCCGAAATAATACCCGCCGCCAATGATCCCCGTCTATAACTTTCTGCAGTTCATCCTTCTGGTCATCGGGTTTCCGGTTATCCTTGCCCTGGTGTGGGCCAGGAAAAAATACCGGAACCGGATCGGGCAGCGGCTGGGGTTCGGTTTGCACGGGACCATCGATGACGACCGCGGTTCCCGGGAGGGGAAAAGCATCTGGATCCACTGCCTGTCGGTGGGTGAAGTCACCTCCGCCGTTCCGTTCATCAAGGCGCTGCGCCGGCGGCTGCCCGATGCCCGCTTTATACTCACCGTTGCAACCGCCACCGGACAACAGGTCGCCGAAAAACGGATCGGCACCCTCGTCGACGTCATCATGGCCGGCCCCCTGGACCTGCGGCCCACGGTTCGCCGATTCATCAGGCACATCGATCCCGACCTCTTTATCCTGGTCGAAACCGATTTCTGGCCCAACTGGCTTGACCGCCTGGGGCGGCTCCGCATCCCCGTCATGCTCATCAACGGGAGAATATCCGCTGCCTCATTCAACAATTACAGGAAATTGCGCTTCTTTTTCGCCCCGCTGTTCCAGAAGTTCTCCCTGCTGGCCATGCAGACCGGCAGTGATGCCGAACAGATCCGGGATCTTGGCGCCTCTCCGGACCGGGTCATGGTGCTCGGCAATCTGAAATACGATACCGTCCTGCCCGTTTCCGACCCAGGCCCGCGGCTGAACCGCTCTCCGCTCCGCCTGGTGCGGGACAGCATCATCTGGATCTGCGGATCCACCCATGCCGGCGAAGAAGAACAAATCCTGACCGCCTTTTCCCGGCTGGGAGAGGAATTTCCACGCCTTGCCCTTGTTATTGCCCCACGGAACCCCGGGCGCGCCCGGGAAATCATCCGCCTGGCCCGGGAAAAGGGGCTGCAGGCCGTTTGCCGGACCACGGCCGCGGCAGAACCGACCCGACTCCTTGTCCTGGACACCATCGGCGAACTGACCGAATGCTATCGCCTGGCACACGTGGCCTTCATCGGCGGCAGCCTGGTCGACCAGGGGGGCCACAATCCGTTGGAAGCGGCGGCATTCGGCGTGCCGACCCTGTTCGGCCCGCACATGGAGGATTTTCATGAAATTGCCGACGACCTGGTACGGGCGGGGGGAGGCAGGACCGTCCGTTCGGCTGCCGAGCTGACCGAGGCCGTCCGTTGCCTGCTGCTTGACCTCGACCTCCATCATGCCATGAGCAAGGCCGCCGCCGACCTGATTGCCAGCGGCAGGGGAGTTGTCGACCGCCACGTCGATGCCGCCATGGATCTGCTCAATCCCTCCTGACCTTTCGGCCGCCCATGTTGTTGCCCGCTCCATCGGCATTCATCGACCATATCCGGCTGAACCTGCTTGCGGCGGCGGCCATCAGTTATATCGGCGGCGCTTCCCTGGCCGGAATCATCGTACCCGGCCTCCCCCTGCTTCATTGGACGGTGATTCCTGTTTTCCTGTTCTTCGCCCTGACATTTCTCCTGCGGCATACGACCGTTGCTCCGGTCCTGCTCCTCTGTGCCTTTGTCCTGATCGGATTCATGCAGACAGGATTCAGCCTTCTGCCGCCCCGGAGCCCCGGGCATCTTGCCACGCTCATCGTGGACCGCACCAAAGCCTCGCTGACCGGAACCGTCACCTCCATGCCGGAGTACGACGGCCGCCAGACCAGGTATCTGCTTGATGCGGACTCCATTCTCATTCATCGCGCTCAGGACAACAGCGGCGATTTTCAGTCCGCCCGCGGCCTGATCCGTTTGACGATCGAGGGGCCTGGGCCGGCGGACATAACCGCCGGCGACCATCTTCTTGTCCTGGCCACCATCGACCGGATCGGCAATTACCGCACGCCCGGAGTCTTCGATTACCGGCTGCACATGGCCGCCCAGTCAATTTACCTGAGCGGCAGGATCAAGTCGCCGGTGGAAATTCTCTCCTTTACAGAGCAGCAGGATACGTTTTTGACCCGGCTGCGATATCTTCCCGAACGGGTCCGCCATCGAATCGGCTCGTTTCTCGACGCCCGTCTCGATCCCCGGACGGCCGCCCTGTACAAGGCCCTGCTGATCGGCAGCCGCGCCGGCATACCGGAACAGATCCTCGAACAGTTCAAGGCCAGCGGCTGCATGCATCTGCTGGCCATCTCCGGGCTGCACATGGGCCTGCTCGGCCTGATGACCGTTAGCTCCCTCACCTGGTTATTGAAACGATCGACCTTTCTGCTGCTCCATACCCATGTGCCGACCCTGGCAACCCTGCTTTCCCTGCTGCCCCTGATCGGCTATGCCTTCATCGCCGGCATGAACACCCCGGTTCTCCGGGCCCTGATCATGGCCGCGCTGTTCCTGGTCGGCGTTATCCTGCGGCGGCAGCGCTCCATCATTCCGGTCATTGCCGCCGCCGCCCTCATTCTGCTCCTGCTCAGGCCACTTGCCCTGTTCACTGTCTCCTTCCAGCTCTCTTTTGCGTCAATCCTGGCCATCGCCCTGATCTATCCCCGGCTTCTGGCCATGCTGGAACAAAACACCCCGGGAAGAGGAAAAACGCTGCTGGCCTCGGTGTACGCAGCGCTGATCGTGTCCGTCGCCGCCACCCTGGGTTCGTTGCCGTTCATGCTCTATCATTTCAACCGGATTTCGCTTATCGGTCCGGTCATGAATCTGCTGGTCGAACCCTTCCTCTGCTTCTGGGCCCTGCCCGCCGGACTGCTCGCCATTCCCTTGATATTCGCGGCCCCCGACGCTGCGGCCTTTCTCCTGCAAGCAGGCTCTGCCGGCATTGGGGCGGCCGACTGGATAACCCGGTACGGGAGCAGCCTGCCCTTTGCTTCCGTCTGGACAATTACTCCGAACCTGGGGCAGATGGCGGCCTATTTCATGCTGCTGGGATTCCTGCCGGCCGGCCGGCAACGGCGCCCAGCCGCAATTGCACTGTCTGTCTGTGCCGTTCTCCTGGCCATCTCTTTCACCAGGAACCTCTGGCTTCCTTTTCCGGCGCAAAAAACCGAGGTCGCCTACCTTGATGTGGGCCAGGGCAGTTCCTCTCTTGTCCGCCTGCCCGGGAATCGGGCGGTTCTCATCGACGGCGGCAGCAAGTCGACATCCCCCTTTGACATCGGCGAAAGGGTTATTGCCCGCTATCTCTGGAAAAAGCAGTTCTGGCGGCTTGATGACGTGATCGTCACCCATCCTGACAGTGATCATTTCAACGGCCTGCCGTTCATTATCCGCCGTTTTCGACCCGATCGGTTATGGATCAACGGGGACACGGGACAGTCCGAATTGTATGAAGAACTGCTTCGCCTTGCGGCCGACAGGGGGGTTGCCGTCATAAGGCCTGCTTCAGGCCGGGCCATGTCTGAGAACCGGGAGGCCGCGGTACTTTTCCTGAACGGCGCCAGGGACGGAAAGCCGCCGACCGGCCGGGACCGGAAAGAAGAACAACTCTCGGTGAACGACCGCAGCCTGGTCATCAAGGTGCGGCACCGCGACGTTTCCTTCCTGTTTCCTGGAGACATCTCATTCATCGGGGAGGAGCTGCTCCTCAGGGACAGGCGGGAGGACTTGCGGTCGGACATTCTCCTGGCCCCCCATCACGGCAGCAGAGGCTCCGGCAGCCCACAGTTCATCGACGCGGTCGATCCCCGGATCATTGTTGTCTCATCGGGACGGAACGTTCGCGGCCACTATCTGGACGAAGACCATGTGCGAAACTGGAAAGGGCAAGGCCGGACGGTCCTCGCCACTTCTAAACAGGGCACGGTGACCATAGCCACCGACGGGAAGTCAATTTTCAGGGAATGAAATACCCGGCTGCGCCCGGCACAGCTAGGCTTTGAGTTGACAGTCGGCAGTTTGCAGTTTGCAGTCTGAAGTTTCCCGGCTTTGCCGGCAGACTCCAGACTGATGACTGTCGACTGCCAACTGATGACTCCCGGCGGAGCCGGGAAAATTGATCACACTTCCGTGAAATCGGCGGGCTGCTTCCTGAGGAACTTGATGAATTTCTGCTTTTCCATGCAGTTGATATAGGCGTCCTCGGCACTGATCCTCTTTTTCTGCAGCAGTTCCATCAAATGATCGTCAAGGCTCTGCATGCCGTATTTCTTGCCGGTCTGCATGACCGAGGGAATCTGATAGGTTTTTCCCTCCCGGATAAGATTCCGCACCGCCGGGGTACAGATCAGGATCTCGAGAGCGGCAACCCGGCCCTTGGTATCAATCCTTTTCAGCAGTGTCTGCGAAATCACGGCCCGCAGCGCGTCGGCCAGGGTCGAACGGACCTGGCCCTGCTGGGTGGCAGGGAAAATCTCGATAATACGATCAACGGTTTTCATGGCGTTGAGGGTATGCAGGGTGCCGAATACCAGATGACCGGTCATGGATGCCTCCATGGCCAGCGAGATGGTTTCCAGGTCGCGCATTTCGCCGACCAGGATGATATCGGGATCTTCACGCAGGGCGCCGCGCAATGCGGCATGGAATGTCCTGGTATGGGTTCCCACCTCGCGATGGTTGATTATGCACTGCTGGCTCTTATGGACAAATTCGATCGGATCCTCAATGGTCAGGATGTGATGCTTGCGAATCTTGTTGCATTCATCGACAATGGCGGCAAGGGTGGTCGACTTGCCCGAACCGGTGGGACCGGTGACCAGCACCAGGCCCTTGGGCAGGGTGGCCAGCTTGCTGATGACTTTCGGCAGGCCCAGCTGCTCGCAGGTGACGATCTCGCTGGGAATTTCACGAAATACTGCGCCGATGCCGTATTTCTGCTGGAAGAAATTGCAGCGGTACCGGGCCAGTCCGGGAATTTCATAACCGAAATCCATGTCGCCCGTTTCTTCAAAAATTTTAATCTTGTCTTCCGGGCAGATTTCATACAGCATGGCCTTGAGTTCTTCATTGTTCAGGACCTTGAACTTGACCCGTTCCATTTCGCCCCGGATTCGGAGAATCGGCTGCTGGCCCGCCACCATGTGCAGGTCGGATGCGCCTTCGTCATTCATCAGTTTAAAAAATGCGTCAATTCGCGCCATCGAGCAACCCCTTTATGATACGTGTTAGGCCCACAAATCCGAAATTTCGGATTTTCACCCGGAACAGACTCTACCCAAATATACAGGATACAAACCGCTTATTCAAATAATGCCCGATAAATTCCATTCTTCCCCGAACAGATCTTCAGGGGCCAACTGCCGCTATACGACAACGGTGCGTTGAATGAAGGCTACGACTTCCTTCGGGTCATCGATGACTTGAAATATCAACAGGTCGTTTTTACTGATATTGCCGGCGGCGAGGAGCCTCTCCTTGATCCAGTCTATCAATCCGTTCCAGAAATCGCTGCCGACCAGGACAATGGGAAACGGTTTGATCCGCCGGGTCTGAATGAGCGTGATCGCCTCGAAAACTTCATCCAGGGTCCCAAAGCCGCCGGGCATGCAGATGAAGGCCATGGCATACTTGACGAACATCACCTTGCGGACGAAAAAATACTTGAAGCTCAAGGGAATATTCGCAAAAGGGTTTGGTTCCTGCTCAAACGGCAGGTTGATATTGAGCCCGATGGAATTGCCGCCGCTTTCGGCAGCTCCCTTGTTGGCCGCCTCCATGATGCCGGGTCCCCCGCCGGTGACGATGGAATAGCCCAGCTGGGACAATTCAGCGGCTATTTGGACGGTGATGCGGTAGTACGGATCATCAGGATGGATGCGGGCGGACCCGAAAAAGGAAACCGCCGGCCCATGCACACCGGAAAGCGTGTCAAATCCTTCGACAAATTCCGCCATGATCCTGAAAAGGCGCCAGGAGTCTCCGGCATTGAAGTAATCCAGCCAGTACTGGTGCTGGAGATCCGTGCTCCTTTTGTCATTCTCAAGGTCACGCCTGTTCGTGGCTCGTCTGTTTTGCATGATTTACCCCGTTTTCTTTTTGATTCCCCCGGACAGTTCCCGCAGGGCCCGTATGGCCTCATGGTGCTCAGGGACCAGCTTGAGCACCCGATTATACATGGCCCTGGCCTTGCCGGACGCACCCTGCTCAAGGTATATACGGCCGGCCAGCAGCAGGTTTGCCACGTCCCTGCCATTGCGGCGCAATGACTCCCTGATGGCCCCGGCGCTCCCGGCAAGATCACCGGCATCCGCCCTGACCAGGGCAAGACGGTACCAGTATTTCCATGGTTTATCATCTATGGCCAATGCCTTGGCGCACAACGACAGGGCGATGTCGTTGCCCTGGCCTGCTCTCGCATACAACTCTCCCAGAGTGCTTAACGACCGGGCGTCTTGCGGATTGAGCCGAACGGCCCTTTGCAGGGCAGCCATGCCCTTGGCGTCCTGCCCTGTCTCGGCATAGGCTTCACCCAGCAGGCGATACAGATGAAAGCCCTGCTTATCGGCGTTGACCCGCTCAAGCTTCTCCAGCAGAAGCAGGGCCTTTCTGTACCTGCCATCCAGACAGTATAGGTGAGCGAGCTGCAGTGAAATATCCGAAAATACAGGCGAGGCAGGAAATTTTTTGCGCCTGCTGACCCGCTCAAAGCATGCAATCGCTTCATCCTTGTAGCCAAGCATCCGCAGGGCAAACCCTTTGTTGACCAGGGCCATGAAATTCCCGGATTCCCGTTCCAGGACACTGTCAAAGAGCTGGATCGCCTGTCGGTGCCTGTTCAATTCGGCCAGGGCGACCCCAAGACTGTTCATCAGATTGATATCTTCGGGCGCCATGCGTAACCCTGTCTGATAATCCCGCACGGCCTGCCGGAAATCACCTTCATCGAAACAATGATCCCCGCTGACGTTGAGGCTGATGTGATCGAAAACCGTTGCACTTCCTCGGCCGAAGAAACTTCCATGCATTAATGCCCGCCGGCAGTTTATCGCTGTCTCGATTTTCGGCATGTCGAGACAGGGCCAGCAGGCTATCCCGAGTGCAACCTGGGCGTCGCCGAAGCGGTCAACCAGCCGCCGCTTCAATTCCTTCCCGTACGCTTCGGCCCGGGCAGCTGACATCCCCGGCAGAACGACAAATGTCTCAGACCGTGACAGCGGCACAACTGTGAATTGTTCCCCTGTGCTGTGCCGCAGGGCGTCATGCAGGGATAACTCTTGCTCGGGCGGCTCCCCTTCCAGCCGATACAGCAGTAATCCGAACTTCTCCACACCGGCCCAGGCCCGCTGCATCAGGCGGGCTCTGTCAGGCGGCGGCTTGGCCAGCGGATGCATTTCCCGCTCACCAAGAACGGAGGTTTCACAAAGGCTGAAAGGTCCTCTGCTTTCCGCCGTTTCAAGGGCACGCCAGCATGCATCGTACAGGGATGTCCTTCCGGCGGGCATCCTTTTGTCGTCGTGGACGGCAATCCCTATGTTGACCCGCTGAAACCCCTGGCGCTTCAAGCGGCCAAGCAGTTTCCGGGCAAAAACAAGGGCCTGGGAGCGTGTCGTCGCCTCCTGCAGTATGCCGTAGATGTTCCCGCCCAGATAAAAAACCGGGCCGGGGGTCGAGGCCTCGAGAAGGCGTGCCGTCTGGGCAATATTCAGCAGACCGGTTGTTGCCGGGACCCGCCTGTGCATGGCGCCGATGAAAAAAAGGGCCCGGGGGCCGGTCGGAACCCTCGCGATGCATTCCCGCAGCAGCCGGCTGCTGTACATGCCTGTTTCCGGGTGGATGAAATCGTTCCTGACCCGCTCAAGGCTGCCGAGAATGTTCCCCCGCAGCTCCCGCAGCCATTCATCAGCCATCTTCTCCGACAGAGCCGGATCAATATCGCGCAGAAGAACGGCCACCTGTTCTCCGTCCTCCAGGGGCAGAGGAATCAGCACCTCTCCGTTTATCCGTCCGGGTTGCTCTGCCGAGGTCAGGGCATCCAGCCGGATCCGGTCATCTTCACCAAAATGTCCGAGGTCATCCGGTATCCTGCCTTCCCATTTCCGACACCAGAAAGCGGGGGAAGCGGGGACCGGGAGAAGGTGCTTTATTTCCCTGCGGAAATGGCGCTGCAGCAGATCAAAATCCTGGAGCCGGAGCCGGCCCGGCGGAGAATACGCCGAGGAAATCATATCGACAGGCGATTCGCCTCCCCTGCAAAAACCTGCTGCAGGGAGCCTGCGACGATCGCTACTTCGTTATCGGCCACGGTGCGCATGTCCAGCAGGAGGCGGTCTTCTTCAATACGGCCGATAACCGGCACTTCAAGGTGCCTGAGCTCCCCTTCGAGGACGCTCACCGTCACGGACGCGGGGTGCAGGGCGACGCCCCAGCTTGGCAGATTCTGCTCCGGCATGGCCCCTCCTCCAACCCTGGAGACCATTTCCCGCACATCGACGGCGCAGGCATGCGCACAGTCCCGCCGTATCATCCGGGCCAGCTTCACGGCCCTGCGCTTCACCTCCGCCGGCGGAGCGGCGATCATGGCCAGGGTGGGGATCCGGGCGACAGCGGTGTTCTCATCCAGGTACAGCCGCAGAATGGATTCCAGTCCGGCCAGGGTAAATTTGTCAATGCGCATGGCCCTGTTCAGGGGGTTTTTTTTGATTCGTTCTATTATTTCGCGCTTGCCGAGGATTATACCGGCCTGGGGCCCGCCGAGCAGTTTGTCCCCGCTGAAAGTGACGACGTCCACCCCGCTGGCCACCGCATCCTGGACGGTCGGCTCTTTCTCCAATCCGAAACGGCTCAAATCAATGAAGCAGCCGGAACCCAGATCTTCCATAACAGGTATGCCCATTTTCCCGCCCAGACGAACGAGTTCCTCCAGCGGCACCTCACTGGTGAAGCCGATAATCCGGAAATTGCTGCAGTGAACTTTCAGCAGCAGGGCCGTCTCCTCGGTCACCGCCTCTTCATAGTCCCGCAGGTGAGTGCGGTTCGTGGCGCCGACCTCGACGAGTTCGGCGCCGCTGCGGGCCATCACTTCCGGTATTCTGAAGGAGCCGCCTATTTCAACGAGCTGTCCCCTGGATATTATCACCTTTCCGCCCCTGGCCAGGGTTTCCAGCACTATCAGCACCGCCGCCGCGTTGTTGTTTACGACCAGCCCCGCCTCAGCGCCGGTGAGGGTGCACAGCAGCTTTTCAACGTGACTGTAGCGGCTCCCTCGCCTGCCCGTTTCCAGGTCGAACTCCAGGTTCGAATATCGTGAACCCGCCTCCAGCAGCTTGTGCATCGCCGAATCAGGCAGAATCGACCTGCCCAGGTTGGTATGAATGATAACTCCCGTGCAGTTGATGACCCGGCGGAATTTCGGCTGCAGCTCCCGGCGGATGCGCTTGAGAAAAATCGGGATCAATGCCGCCAGTTCAAGGGATTCCGCTGCCGTTTCCCGCCCGTCGAGAATCTGCCGCCGCAGCTCCTCCAGGACATCGCGAACACTGTTTTTGACCACCATGAGGGGTGCTCCTTCTATTTCCTCGATGGCCAGGAGCGCCTGCAGGCACTTCTCCACCTTGGGTATATCACGAAGCAGTTCCCGATTGTCCTGTTTCCCGCCGCTCTGCGCAGCCCGGTCCTTTCCCATGTATCCGCCGCAATGAAGGATGAATGATGTGGATAAAGAAAACCTGTTGATAATGTTACGATAAACTGGCAACTGAACGCAACGGTAAAAAAGGGATATCAATTATAAACAGTAAGTTTACCACTTAGGGGAAGGACCGTTTACCGTCCCCAAAAAATCGTTGACAACCTCAGCGACATACGATAGGTTCTCGCTCCGTTGCTTTAACCAAACACCTCACCGGGTGTTTCGGCTTCTGAAAAATCAGATTGACACAATCAGAATTTTAAAGTAATAAAATAAGTTCCGGAAATGCCGGATGCTCATTTTTTTATTTGAGCCGTTGATCTTTGAAAACTGAACAGTAGACGAGCGGGCCGATTGTTTGATTTATTCGAGAGAAGAAAATCCGATTGGTTGTTTAAAAAGAGTAGAACAGCGA
>JALHJD010000361.1 GCA_022837185.1 Desulfobacteraceae bacterium | reverse complement strand
AGGTCGGAACCCGCACGCTTGATGAAGTCCTGGAAGATGTCGTTTATGCGATTTACCGTTCCCACTACGAAGTCATCATTCTGATCTGCGCGCTCTTTACGGATCATCAGCTGCGCGGACGCATGATGGAAATCATGAAAGAAAAAAATATCGGCCCGGAAAAAACCATCGAAGGCCTGAATGTCTTTCTGGCGGCGGAGCAGCGGTTGGGCAGGCTCTCCGCCGCCGTCGATTCCAACGTGGCCGCCAGATGCCTGTGGATGATCGCCCTGCAATCGGCCATGGAAGATCGCTTGTTGGGCCGCAATCCGTCGCCGGTGCAAATCCGCCGCAGCATTCATGCCTTTGTTCAAACCCTGATGAAGGGATTTGCGCCGGCAGCGAGCGCAGGGGAAACGAAAAAGGAAAAAAGCTGATTCTTTATATCTTTTTTACAGAGAGGTTCATCGATGAAGAGGCACGCATTCCGGCAATGGAATTTGGCAGCATCATTTTTAGTTATTTTTCTTCTTCTGGGCGGTTGCGGTAATTCCAATCCGGGCGGCCAGCCTCCGCCGCCGGAAGTCGCTTATACCACGGTTGAACAAAAGCCGGTGGTGATGACCACCGAACTGCCGGGGCGGACGTCCGCGTACCTGGTTGCCGAGGTCCGTCCCCAGGTGGGCGGCATCATCCAGAAACGCCTCTTTACGGAAGGCGCCGAAGTCAAAGCCGGCCAGGCGCTTTTTCAGATCGATCCCGCCCTGTACCAGGCGGCCTTTGAAAACGCGAAAGCCGCGCTTGCCCGCTCCGAAGCGCAGCTGTCCTCCATCCAGCTCAAGGAAAAACGCCTCAAGGAGCTTTGGGCCGAACGCGCAGTCAGCCAGCAGGATTACGACGACGCCTCCGCCACCCTCAAGCAAGTTCAGGCAGACATCCAGTACGGCAAGGCGACCGTGGAAACCGCCCGCATCAATCTTAAATACACGACCATCGCCGCGCCGATTTCGGGCCGCATCGGAAAGTCGAGCGTGACGGAAGGCGCGCTGGTCACAGCCGGACAGCCGGTCGCCCTGGCGACCATCCAGCAGTTGAATCCGATGTATGTGGATGTCACCCAGTCCACGACCGATATTCTCCGCCTGCGCCGTTTGTTTCAGGAGGGGCGTCTGAACGAGAACGGTTCGCATCAGCGCAGAGTCCGCCTTCTTCTGGACGACGGCACTGAGTATGCAGAGAAAGGAAATCTTCAGTTCCGCGACGTCAGCGTCGATCCGACGACCGGTTCGGTAATGCTGCGCATCGTGTTTCCCAATCCGAAAAATATTCTGCTTCCGGGCATGTATGTCCGGACGGTGGTGCAGGAAGGCATCAACAGACAGGCCATCCTCATCCCCCAGCAGGCCGTCTCACGCGATCCCAAGGGAAATCCTCTGACGCTCGTGGTGAATGCGGCGGGCCAGGCTGAACAAAGACAGCTCACGATCGAACGGGCCGTCGGCAACGACTGGCTGATTTCCTCAGGCCTGAACGCCGGCGACCGCGTAATTGTGGAAGGAGCGCTGAAGGTGAAGCCGGGCATTCCCGTGAAAGCCGTTCCGTTTGATCCTCTGGGAAAAAATAATCGCTTCCTTTGGCAATGCGGTTTTCCCGCCGGTCGGCGACGTCCTGTGCTTCTCTTCGCCGGTTTTCACGCCGGAACCAACAGTCCGTGGCCGCCGGCAAGGGTTCAACATCCGTGTTATTCCGGATCCGGTGTTCCTGATCCGTCAGGAAAGGTCTATAAAACGCGTCAGCGCCGTTTGAAAGTCTTTTTGCAGAACTTCCGGTTTCTCGGAAACCTCCGTGAGACACTTGTTCATATTATTGACGATGATGACCGCCGCCGTTTTTTTCATGGCCGAAGTCACGGCGGACATCTGAGTAATCACATCAACACAGGGCGCTCCGCTTTCCACCAGGCGCTGCAGCCCGCGAATCTGTCCCTCGATGCGCTTCAAACGGTTCAGCACTTTCTGTCGTTCCTTATT
>JALHJD010000041.1 GCA_022837185.1 Desulfobacteraceae bacterium | reverse complement strand
TCGCCGAGCAGGTCCCGCAGTGCGGCTACTGCCAGCCCGGACAGATCATGCAGGCGGCGGACCTGCTGAGCCGGAACCCCCATCCCACTGACGAGGAGATCAGGAAGGCCATGGACGGCAACCTCTGCCGCTGCGGCACCTATCCGCGCATTCTGAGTGCCGTGCGCCTCGCATCGACAGGAGGGAAAAAATGAAGACCGATCTGACCCGCAGAGAATTCCTGCACGTGACCGGAACCCTGACCATCGCCGCGGCGGTCTCGCCCACGGGCATTCGGCTGCTTTCCGCGGCCGACCTGGCCGGGGCGGGCGCCTCCCTGCAGCCGAGCGTCTGGCTGGAGGTGCGGCCCGATGAGTCCGTCATCGTCATTGTCAACAAGTCCGAGATGGGCCAGGGGGTGTACACCTCCCTGCCCATGATCGTGGCCGACGAACTGGACGCCGACTGGAGTCGGGTGCGCATGCAGGCGGCGCCGGCGGGCGACGCCTACAAGGACCCGGTCTGGGGCAGCCAGTCCACCGGGGGCAGCACCAGCATCCGCCACATGTACGAGGTGCTCCGCAAGGCGGGAGCCGCGGCCCGGGAGATGCTGGTGGCCGCGGCGGCGGCCACGTGGAGCGTGCCGGTGGGCGAGTGCGGCTATGAGCTGGGCACCGTCCGTCATCAGAAGAGCGGCAGGAGCCTGACCTACGGGCAGCTTGCCGGCAAGGCGGCCGGGCTGGATGTCCCCCAGGACCCCGGCCTGAAGAAAGCGGCCCAGTTCCGCTACATCGGCAGGGAGCTCCAGCGGCTGGACCTGGAGGAGAAAGTGAGCGGCGCCGCCCGTTTCGGTCTGGACTCCTCGGCTCCCGGCATGCTCTTTGCCGCCGTGGCCCGGCCGCCGGCTTTCGGGTCCGAGGCGGCATCCTATGAGAAGGAGGCGGCCGAAAAAGTGCCCGGGGTCAAGGCGGTGGCGCCCTGCCGGAGCGGGGTCGGGGTCTGCGCCGAAACGCTGGCCGTCGCCTGGAAAGGGCGCGATGCCCTGAAGATTGTCTGGACCGGGGGCAGCGATCCGCACATGAATACGGCCGCCCTGGAAAAGGAGTTCCTGGCCCGCCTGGACCGGGAGGGGATCGTCGCCCGCAGCGACGGCGACGCGCCGGGGGTGATCAAAGGGACCGGGCGGCTATTCGAGGCGGTCTATCAGCAGCCCTTCCTGGCCCACGCCACCATGGAGCCGATGAACTGCACCGCCGACGTGCGGCCGGACGGCTGCGATATCTGGGTGCCGACCCAGAACCAGACCGGCACCCTGGCCGCTGCCGTGGAGATCACCGGCCTCAGGCCGGAGCAGATAACGGTGCACACCACCTATCTCGGCGGCGGCTTCGGCCGGCGCTTTGAACGGGACGTGGTCGACGAGGCGCTTATCCTGTCCAAGGCGGCGGGCCGGCCGGTCAAGGTGGTCTGGACCCGGGAGGAGGACATGCAGAATGACTTCTACCGGCCCATGAACGCGACCAGGATCAGGGCGGCCCTCGATGAACAGGGCGCCATTGCCGCCTGGTCGCAGACCATTGTCTGCCCCTCCATTTTCGCCCGGGTGTTCCCGCAGACCATGGAAAACGGCATCGATTCCGCCGCCGTGGAGGGTTTGGCCAACATGGAATATGCCATCCCCAACCTGCGGATCGTCTACGTGCGCTACGATCCGCCGGTGCCGGTCGGCTTCTGGCGCTCGGTGGGCAGCTCGCACAACGCCTTTACCGTGGAGAGCTTCGTCGACGAGCTGGCCCATGCCGCCGGCAGAGACCCCCTGGAGTTCCGCCTGGCCATGCTTGGGGACCATCCCCGGGCGCGGCGGGTGCTGGAGGCGGCGGCGGAAAAGGCGGGCTGGGGCGGAAACCTTCCCGAGGGCCGCGGCCGCGGCATTGCCTATCACCTCTCCTTCGGCAGCTACGTGGCCGAAGTGGCCGAAGTTTCAGTCGACGACCGAAGCGGGGCGGTGACCGTGCACAAGGTGACCTGCGCGGTGGACTGCGGCTCCGTGGTCAACCCCGCCATTGTCCGGGACCAGATGATGGGCGGGATCATCATGGGGCTCTCCGCCGCCCTCAGGGAGAAAATCGAGGTGGCGGCCGGCGGGGTCAGGTCGGCGAACTTTTTTGACTACGAAATTCTGCGCATGAGCGAGGCGCCCGAGGTGGAGGTGCATATCGTGGAAAGCGGCGAGGCCCTGGGCGGGATCGGTGAGCCGGGCGTGCCGCCGGTTATCCCGGCCGTCGGCAACGCGGTTTTTGCCGTCACCGGGGCCCGGATCAGGACCCTGCCCATGAATGCGGCGGCAGTGAAGGCTGCGGTCAAGGCGGGAGCGGCATAGACATGGATATTTATGAAGAGGCCCTGCGGCTGAAGCGCCTGGGCAGGACGTCGGCCATTGCGACCATCGTCGAGTGCCGCGGCTCGTCGCCGCAGAAGCAGGGCGCCAAGATGCTGGTGCGCGACGACCGCACGATCATGGGCACCCTGGGAGGCGGCTGCCTCGAGGCCGAGGTGATCCAGGCGGCGGCCATGGTCATAGAGGACGGCAGGCCGCAGACCCTGCCGTTTTCGCTCACCGGGGGCGAGGGCGGACTGGTCTGCGGCGGCAGCATGCTGGTGTATATTGAAGCGGTGACCCCCGAACCGCGCCTGGTCATCCTCGGTGCCGGCCACGTCGGCAGGGCCCTGGCAAAGACCGCGCGGTTCTGCGGCTTCCGGGTCACCCTTATGGACGACCGGCCCGAGTTCGTCGAGCCCGGCCCCAACCAGGACGCCCATGAACTGGTGCTGGGAGACTTCACCAGGGCCTGCGAAAACATCCCGGTGGACGCGGGGACGTTCATGGTCATCGCCACCCGGGGCCACAACCATGATCTCGATGCCGTCCGGTCGGCGCTGGGGACCGATGCAGGCTACATCGGCCTGCTCGGCAGCCGCCGCAAGAAAAGCCTGTTTCGCAAGAAATTAAAGGAAATGGGGTATCGGGCCGAGGAGATCGGCCGGGTGATCACCCCGGTGGGGCTCGAGATCGGTTCGGTTTCCCCCGAGGAGATCGCCGTCAGCATCATGGCCCAGATCATACAGCAACGGAGGACCCATGGTGCTTCCCGCAGCAGCGCTGGTACTTGCCGCCGGCTCGGCGACGAGGATGGGGCGGCTGAAGCAGCTCCTGCCCCTCGGTGACCGCACGGTCCTCCGCCACACCGTCGACACCCTCCGCGCCGCCGGCGTGCCGGAAATCGTGGTGGTCTGCGGCCCGGACCCAGGCAGGTGCGAAGCCGCCCTTGCCTCCAGCGGCGCACTGCTGGTGGTGAACGAGGCGAGGGTGAGCGAGATGGCCGACTCGGTCCGCCTGGGGCTCGGCCAGATGGACCGGTCCGCGTATTCGGGGATACTCGTCTGCCTCGGCGACCACCCCCTGGTCCGGCCGGAAACCTGCGCGGCCCTGCTCCGCCTGCACCGCCGGTCGGCGGCCATGATCATCATCCCCTCCTTCCGGGGACGGCGGGGCCACCCCGTCCTCTTTCCCACGGCGGTCATCGGCGAGATATTCAGCGCCGCGACCCTGCGCGACATCGTCCGCCGCGACCCGGAGCGGGTGCAGGTCGTCGAGGTGGACGATGAAGGCGTGATCCTCGACCTGGACACCGGGGAGGACTACCGGCGGGCGGTCGAACTCTTCCGGGCGCGGGCGGGGGAGACAGGATAGCGCGCCACCGCTGCTCCCGCCCGGTGTTTCCGCTGCGGCTACAGGGTAAACCGTACGGCCGCCCCGAGGAAGATGGTATCGGTATCGATATCCGTCTCCTTATTGTCCAGGTCCGCTGTATCATTAAAGCGGTAGTTTGCCGAGATATCGACAAAGACGCTGGGCAGCAGCTCGAGGTTCAGCCCGGCCCTGAGGGCATAAAAGGGTTCATCGGCAAAATCGCCATCGTAGTTGACGATGCCTATCCCGACTCCGCCGTAGATGGTGCTGCCAAACAGCACGTAGGCCTGGGGAGCGAAGGCGGTCTCGCCGAAACGATCGGGGAGCAGTTCAACATCCACCTCGAGCCCGAGAATATTCCACCAGTGCTGGTAGCTGATGAGATAGGAGAAGCCATCTTCATCAATGTCATCGTGGTCTATATCATCCACGGTGGTCCAGTAATTCACTCCGCCCCCGATCCGGTGCTCGCCGGCCTGCAGCTCGGCGGAGAACGGCAAAAGCCCCAGCCCCAGAACCAGTATCGCCATCAACAGCCTGTTCATCACTCCTCCTCTCTGTTCATTTTTTCACGCGAATCTTTTTCCGCTTCTTATCCCATGACTCATCGACATTTCAAGCTTATTCCAATTTTCCGTTGAATTTCAAGGAGGTTCACGCCGGCTGCGCCGGGCGGTCGGCATACCAGAAGTCAGAAGCCAGAGGACAGAAGCCAGAGCCCGGCTGCGCCGGGCGGTCGGCAGTCGGCAGTCGGCCGTAGGTTGGGGTGAGCCAGAGAACCCCAACAATTTCCGTCTGTTACGGTGGGCTACGCAAGCTCAGCCCAACCTCCGTTACTGGCGGTTTGTCGATGCAGGCAAACCGAGCGGAGGGCAGGAGCGGTTCAGTTGAACTCCGGACGGTGGAGGTCGTATTTCCTGATTTTGTAGCCCATCTGACGGGGGGTGAGGCCCAGTTCGCGGGCCGCCCTGGACTGGACCCAGCCGTGGCGCAGCAGGGCCGTTTTGATTTCCTCCCGCTCCATTTGCGCCAATGATCTGCGGCGGCCGTTCTCCGGCACAGGACGGGCCGCTGCGGCGAGCGGCGGCGCAGGCTCCGCCTCGGGCTCGGCCGCGACAAAGGCGGGCAGGTCGCCGAGCAGCACCTGATTCCGGTCGGCCATGATCACCAGCCGCTCGATCAGGTTCTGCATCTCCCGGACATTGCCCGGCCAATGATAGCGGGCCAGATAATCCATGACCTCGCGGGAGAAATGCACTTTTTTCCGGTTCTGCCGGTTGCTGATCGCCAGGAAATGGTCGATGAGCAGGGGGATGTCCTCGGCCCGGTCCTGCAGGGGAGGCAGCACGATGGGGACGACATTGAGGCGGTAGTAGAGGTCGGCACGGAATCTGCCCCTGGCGACGGCCTCCTCCAGGCTGCGGTTGGTGGCGGCGATGACCCGGACATCGACCCTGATGGTGGCGGTGCCGCCCAAGCGCTCAAATTCCTGCTCCTGGAGAACCCGCAGCAGTTTTGCCTGGAGTTCGAGGGGCAGTTCGCCGATTTCGTCAAGGAAGAGGGTGCCGGTGTCGGCCAGCTCGAAGCGCCCCTTTTTCAGGGCCAGGGCATTGGTGAAGGCGCCTTTTTCATGCCCCATGAGCTCGCTCTCCAGAAGGTTCTCCGGCAGGGCGGCGCAGTTCACCTTGAGGAAGGGGTTGGAGCTTCTGCCGCTGGCCTGGTGCACCGCCCGGGCGACCAGCTCCTTGCCGGTCCCGGATTCCCCCAGCAGCAGCACGGTGGCGTTGGAGGGCGCGACCTTGCTGATGGCCGAGAAGACCTCGCGCATCACCTTGCTCTGCCCGAGGATATTGTGGTGGCTGAACTTCGGAGTCAGCTGCGCCCGGAGGGAACGGTTTTCCTCGCGCAGATGGGCCTCGTTCCTGCGGATTTCCCTGTTCAGCATCAGAAACTGGGCAATCAGGGTGGCGACCACAGTGAGGAAACGGATATCCTCTTCAAAAGGTATTTCCAGCCCGAACAACCGATCCACGGTCAGCACCCCCGCCGGCTCGCCGGCGACCAGCACCGGCACTCCCAGAAAGGAGAGCTCCTCCTTATGGATGCGGCGCGACCGCGTCTTGTTGAGAAAAAGCGGTTCGCTCTGGATGTCCGGAACCACGAAGGGCGCCCCGCTGGCGAAGATCCGCCCCGTCACCCCCTCGTTCAGCCGGTACACCCCCCGTTTCTCCTCGTCATGGCTGAGGCCGTAGGACGCCCGGATGGAGAGGGAACGGCCGCTGTCGTCCAGGAAGATCAGGGTCGCCCGCTCCATGCGCAGGATATCATGCAGGACCTTGAGAATGGACGTGAGGGTGGAATCCAGATCGTGCGCCCTGCCGGTCAGCCGGGCGATTTGGTAGAGCGCCGTCAGCTCGATGGTTTCGGTGTGTTCCGTTGCCGTTTTTTTCTCCATTGTCCCTGCCGCCGATGTGCCGTTTGGTCAGTCGTTATCATTTATCTCCATGCAACCATCGGGCCATGAGCGGGAAAATATAATTACTGTATAAATTCAGTATGATATGTGGCGGATAATTTTGGGCACTGGTTGTGGCCGTACAATTTTGCAATAATTTTCTGGATTACTGATCAGTTGTTCACAAATTTGTAGAACAATCGCCATTTTTGTCGCGGGAGCACGAAAAGGTTTTCCGCCCTTGCCGGCGGGAAAAGGGCGAATAATCAATCCAACCTGTTCATATCACAGGAGATAAAAAATAAATCAGGCCATGGCACAGCCTTTGCCATTCTCCCGGCAAATACAGACGCAGGGTGCGGGGTGGAGGAATCTTCTCCTCTGCCGCTTCTCCGGCGGTTTCGTCCACGAGGTACAGGAGGAAGACAATGAGAAAGGTAGCAATTTACGGGAAAGGGGGCATCGGCAAGTCCACAACGACTCAGAACACGGTGGCCGGTCTGGTGGAAATGGGCCGCAAGGTCATGGTGGTGGGGTGCGATCCCAAGGCGGATTCGACCCGGCTGCTACTGGGCGGTCTGGCCCAGAAATCGGTGCTCGACACCCTGCGCGAGGAAGGTGAGGATGTAGAACTGACCGATATCCGCAAGGTGGGTTATGGCGGCACCCTGTGCGTGGAATCGGGCGGTCCGGAGCCGGGAGTGGGGTGCGCCGGCCGCGGCATCATCACCTCCATCAACATGCTCGAGTCCCTGGGTGCCTATGAGGAAAGCGAGGGCCTCGACTACGCTTTTTACGATGTCTTAGGGGACGTGGTCTGCGGCGGTTTTGCCATGCCGATCCGCGACGGCAAGGCCGAGGAGATCTACATCGTCTGCTCCGGTGAGATGATGGCCATGTACGCGGCCAACAACATCAGCAAGGGCATCATGAAGTTCGCCCAGTCCGGCAGCGTGCGCCTGGGTGGCCTGATCTGCAACTCCAGGAACGTCGACAACGAAAAAGAGATGATCCAGGAGTTCGCCCGCAAGCTCGGCACCCAGATGATCTACTTCGTGCCCAGGGACAACGACGTGCAGCGGGCCGAGATCAACCGCCAGACGGTCATCGACTGGAAGCCCGAGGCCAGGCAGGCCGACGAATACCGGGACCTGGCCCGGGCCATTGATGGCAATGAAATGTTCGTGATCCCGTCCCCCCTGGCTATCGAGGAACTGGAGAAGCTGCTGATGGACTACGGGCTGATGAATTGAAGCGGCAGTGACGGGTTTCGCTGCGCTCGCCCCAACAGGTGATTGCAGGGGTTCGTGGAGCTCACCCCGACCTGCGTAACGATGCAATTGCCAAGGGTGTTTTCCACAATGGCGAAAGTATATTTTCCCTTCTCCCTTGGGGAGAAGGTGCCCCGAAGGGGCGGATGAGGGAGTGCCCGACTCGCGGGAAAGTGCGCAGGTTGGGCTGAGCTCGCGAAGCCCAACGAAACCGATGGATTTGGTAAACTTGATGAACCTGCCAAACTTGCGTTGGGTTTTGCTGCGCTTCACCCAATCTACGGCGGATGAACCGGGCGGACGAAGTCGGATTACGACCTCCCCTGACAGCCTTCAGCCTAACGGGCTAACAGCCTAACAAATATAAAGGAGAACCAGACCATGTTGACCATGATCAGAGCCATTGTCCGGCCGGAAAAAGCCGATAAGGTCCTTGCCGCCCTGATGGAGGCCGGGTTTCCGGCGGTAACCAAGTATTCGGTCGCCGGCCGCGGCAAGCAGCGCGGCATCAGGATCGGCGAAGTCACCTACGACGAGATCCCCAAGGTCATGCTGATGAGCGTCATCGATACGGCGGACAGGGACTTCGTCATCGACACCATCATGGAGGCCGCCCGGTCCTCGGGCAAGGGCGCCTTCGGCGACGGTAAGATCTTCGTCACCGAAGTGGAGGAGTCCCATACCATCAGCTCCGGCGTCAAGGAGACCGCCTATGCGGCGGAAGGGGTGCAGTCATGAAAGAGGTCATCGCCATTGTCCGGATCAATATGATGAACCAGACCAAGCAGGCCCTGACCGACTGCGGCGTCGACGCCTTCTTTGCCCACGAGGCCCAGGGCCGGGGCAAAGGCTTCGTCAATCCGATGGTCCTGGAAGGGGCCAGGGAAGGGTACGAGGAGGCGGCTTCGCTGCTTGGCGCCAAGGGACAGCTCTATCCCAAGCGGATGGTCACCGCCGTGGTGCCGGACAAAAAGGTCAAGGAGGTAGTGGAGGCGATCATCGGCGTCAACAGGACCGGCAAGGCGGGTGACGGCAAGATCTTTGTCGTGCCGCTGGCCGATGCGGTCCGCGTCCGCACCGGGGAAAAAGGGAGCAGGGCCATTGCCTGACACAAAGGAGAATGCAGACATGACAACGACAACCAGTGAAAAACAGGCAGCCTGGGAGCCGGCCGAGGTCAAGGCCGAGCTGCTGGCCAGGTACCCGGCCAAAGTGGCCCGCAAGCGCTCCAGACAGATCCTGATCAACGAAGCCCTGGAGAACGCCACCCCGGAAATCACCGCCAACGTGCGGACCACGCCGGGAATCATCACCATGCGCGGCTGCACCTACGCCGGCTGCAAAGGAGTGGTGCTCGGCCCCAGCCGGGACATCGTCAACATCACCCACGGTCCCATCGGCTGCGGCTTCTACTCCTGGCTCACCCGCCGCAACCAGACCGATGCCGGCCCGGACGGCGAAAACTACATGCCCTACTGCTTCTCCACGGACATGCAGGAGTCGGACATCATCTTCGGCGGCGAGAAGAAGCTGACGGCGGCGATCCAGGAGGCCTACGACCTCTTTCATCCCAAGGCCATCGCCGTGTTCGCCACCTGCCCGGTGGGTCTGATCGGCGACGATATTCATACCGTGGCGAAAAAGATGAAAGAGAAGTTCGGCGACTGCAACGTGTTCGCCTTTTCCTGCGAGGGCTACAAGGGCGTGTCCCAGTCCGCCGGCCACCATATCGCCAACAACCAGTTGTTCCGGCACATTGTCGGCGAAAACGACACGCCCAAAGAAGGCGAGTTCAAGATCAACCTGCTCGGCGAGTACAACATCGGCGGCGACGGCTTCGAGATCGACCGGATCCTCAGGAAGTGCGGCATCACCTGCCTGGCCACCTACTCGGGCAACTCGACCTACGACCAGTTCGCCTCCTCGCATCAGGCGGACCTGAACGCGGTCATGTGCCACCGCTCCATCAACTATGTGGCGGACATGCTGGAGACCAGGTTCGGCATCCCCTGGGTCAAGGTGAACTTCATCGGCGCCCATGCCACGGCCAAGTCGCTGCGCAAGATCGCCCGCTATTTCGGCGACCGGAAGCTCATCGACCGGGTGGAGGAGGTGATCGCCGGGGAGATGCCCGAGGTGGAGAAGGTAATGGTCGAAGTCCGGCCGTGCACCGAGGGCAGGACCGCCATGCTCTTTGTCGGCGGTTCGCGGGCCCATCACTACCAGGAGCTGTTCGCCGAGATGGGGATGAAGACCATCGCCGCCGGCTACGAGTTCGCCCATCGCGACGACTACGAGGGGCGCCGGGTGCTGCCTGATCTGGAGGTGGATGCCGACAGCCGCAACATCGAGGAGATCCGCGTCGAGCCGGATCCGGACCGGTACCGGCCGCGCAGGAGCGAGAAGGAGCTGCAGAAGCTGGCCGAGTCCGGGCTCCCCTTCAAGGAGTATGAAGGGATGATCCCGGACATGGACAGGAACACCCTGGTTATCGACGATCTGAACCAGTATGAGGCGGAAAAGCTGGTGGAGCTGATGCGGCCCGACATCTTCTGTGCCGGGATCAAGGAGAAGTACTCCATCCAGAAGCTCGGCGTGCCCATGAAGCAGCTCCACTCCTACGACTCCGGCGGTCCCTATGCCGGGTTCCGGGGGGCGGTCAATTTCTACCGGGAGATCGACCGGCTGGTGAACAGCAGGGTCTGGAGCTATATGAAGGCCCCCTGGCAGGTCAACCCGCAGCTTTCCGCCACCTACCAGTGGGAGTGAGAAGGGAAAGGCTGAAGGCTATCAGGCTGAAGGCTGTGAAGTGAGGGATTGCTCTTTAGACTCAGTCCTGCGCAAACGATAATAATGAGGATACGAAAAATGCTTCTGCGACATACCCCGAAGGAAATTTCCGGCCGGGCGGCCCTGACCATCAATCCGGCCAAGACCTGCCAGCCCATCGGCGCCATGTACGCGGCGCTGGGGATACACGGCTGCCTGCCGCACAGCCACGGCTCCCAGGGCTGCTGCGCCTATCACCGCTCAACCCTGACCAGGCATTACAAGGAGCCGATCTCCGCCGCTACCAGTTCGTTCACCGAGGGCGCCTCGGTGTTCGGGGGGCAGGCCAACCTGCTCCAGGCCATCGACAACATCTTTTCCGTCTATGATCCTGAAGTGATCGCGGTTCACACTACCTGCCTGTCCGAGACCATCGGCGACGATCTCAAGCAGATCCGGATCAAGGCGGAAAAGGAAGGCAAGATCCCGGCGGGCAAGACGGTGCTCGGTGCCAACACCCCGAGCTACGTCGGCTCCCATGTCACCGGTTTCTCGAACATGGTCAAATCCATGGCCGGACTGGCCGAGCCCACCGGCAAAAAGAACGGCAAAGTCAACGTCATTCCCGGCTGGGTCGAGCCCTGCGACATGGAGGAGCTCAAGCGGCTGATGAGCCTGATCGGGGTCAGATTCATCATGTTCCCGGATACCTCGGGCGTGCTGAACGGGCCCCTGTCAGGTGAATATGCGATGTTCCCGGAGGGCGGTGTCACGGTCAGGGAACTCAGGTCCGCCGGCGACTCCATCGGCACCCTGGCGCTGGGCGAGTGGTGCTCGGCGGATGCGGCCCGCTGGCTTGACGCCAGGCACAAGGTCCCCTGCAGCGTACTGGACATGCCATTCGGCCTGGCGGCCACCGACCGCTTCATCGATGCCCTGCGCACCATCGCCGGGGTCAGCATTCCCGAGCAGGTGTCCCACGAGCGCGGCCAGCTGGTGGACATGATCTCGGACATGCATCAGTATTTCTACAGCCGGAAAGTGGCCCTGGCCGGCGATCCGGATCAGCTCATCAGCATGACCGAGTTCCTGGTCTCCCTGGACATGTGCCCCGTGCACATCGTCACCGGCACGCCGGGGAGAAAGTTCGAGGAGCGAATCAGGGAGATAACCGGAGAGGTGCCTTGTACGGTAAATGTCCGGGCCGGGGGCGACATGTTTCTGCTCCACCAGTGGATCAAAAATGAGCCGGTCGATTTGCTGATCGGCAACACCTACTGCAAGTACATCGCCCGGGACGAAGACATCCCCCTGGTGCGCTGGGGCTTCCCCATCCTCGACCGCCAGGGCCACCAGTACTTCCCGACGGTGGGGTACAAAGGCGGGCTGCGCATCCTTGAGAAAATACTCGGCGTGCTCCTGGACCGTCAGGACAGGGATGCGCCGGAAAAGAGTTTTGAGCTGGTGATGTAAAGGCAAGGGCGGAGTCCTGCCGGTTCCCGGCCGACATTCCGGCAGGCGGTCTGAACCATTATGGCCCGGACGGGCGGCGGATCGCCCGCTGGCTTCCGGCCCGACCAAGGCAGGTATCCCATGACGACAGGTCCCTTTTTCCCCCGGAAACGGAGCGGGAGCGGCGGGCAACCGCGGCGGCTGATGCTGCCCATTGCCCCCCGTGCCAATACCAGGATCCGCTTTGCCGTGGTGACGGACCCGACCATGAGCGCCATTACCCCTGATGAGGCCCTGGCCCTGGTCGACCGTATCATTCGTGAGGGCGGAAACTTTGAGGGAGTCGATATCGCCGGGCCCGGCGAGCCCCTGGCCACTCCCCATGCCACCTTCGACTGTCTGTCCCGCCTGCATCGGTTCTATCCGGCCCTGGACCTGGGCCTGGTCACCAACGGGCTGGGAGGGGCCAGGCTGCTGGCTGACCTGAAGGAATCGGGTCTGGGGAGGATTACCCTTTGTGTCAATGCCGTCACCACGGTGACCGCGGAAAAGATTTACGCCTGGATCAGGCCCGGCACCCGCACCGTACCGTTGGCCCGGGCTGCTGTTATTCTTCTCAACGAGCAGGCGGCCATGGCCACGGTGTGCGGCAGGATCGGGCTCGATTTCAGCATTGCCGTCACCGTGTATCCAGGATTCAATGACGCGGAGGTGGAGGAGATTGCCCTCAAGATGGCCGCCCTGGGCGCCAAGAGCATGACTCTGTGCCCCCATCGGCCCATGCCCGGCGACATGGAATGCCTGGCAAAACCGGACCGTGATCTGCTTGATCGGGTTGCCAGGCGGGCGGCGCGGCACCTGCCGGTCATTGAAAGCGGTTCCGGGCCGGCGCCGGCGGGTAGTTCATGCCTCGGAGGCGGGCCGATGCCGGAAGTCTCCCTGCCCAAACCGGGTCCAGGCCGTCCCAATGTCGCGGTCATCAGCGCGTCCGGGATGGCCATTGACCAGCACCTGGGCCAGGCGGGGCGGCTGCTGATTTACGGCCCGCGGAAGGACGGCCTGGTCTGTCTGCTCGAAACGCGGCCGGCGCCCGCTCCGGGCGGAGGAAGTGAACGGTGGCAGGTCATGGCCCGCATCGTTTCGGACTGCTTCGCTCTGCTCACCGCCGCCGCCGGGGAAACTCCGCGGGCGGTCCTGGGCAGCCACGGAGTGAAGGTGCTGCTGGCCGACGGGGATATCGAAGGAACGGTGGACGCCCTGTACGGAGGCGGCAGGAAGAAACCGGGTTCCCATGCGCGGAAAGGACCGGAGCGAGGGAAAAACGGCTGAGAGGGAAAAGTTTCCTCTGATTGACAAATGGCGTACGGGAAACCGGCAGCAGCCAGAAAAAGAACAGGGCCGCGGGCAGCGGCAGGATAAGGAGCAAGGTGAAATACCATGGCGACACCAAAACGACAGATACTCGTCTGCCAGAGCTTTCGCGTGGCCGGCGACAAAAAGGGGCTCTGCCATAAGCAGACCGATGGCTTTCTGCAGTACCTGGAAGAGGAAATCATCGACCGGGGCCTCAACTGCCTGGTTTCCGCCACCACCTGTCTCAAACAGTGCGAGTCCGGGCCGATTATGGTGGTGCAGCCGGAAAACTGGTGGTTCAGAGGAGTGAACAGCACCGAGGCCATCGACGCCATTCTCGACTCCATTGAGGACGGCGCGCCGGCGGCGCAGTACCGGATTGCCTGAGTTCAGGTGGAATAGGCATGATTCATGTTCGCGGAGCCTGGACCGGCGATCTTGACCCAATGGTTTCCCTGCTGCGCACCCTCTTCACCATCGAAGCGGACTTTGCCTTTGACGAGGCAAAACAGCGCCGGGGTCTGCGCCTTCTGCTGGAGAGCGACCAGGCCTGCCTGCTGGTGGCCGAGGCGAATGCGGCGGTCATCGGCATGTGCTCCGGCCAGGTGGTGATCTCCACCGCCGAGGGCGGGCCTGCCCTGCTGGTGGAGGACGTGGTGGTGGACGAGGCGTTCCGGCGCCGGGGCGTGGGCAGCAGGCTGATGGAGGCATTGAAAGATTGGGCGGCAGGCAGGAATGTTTCCCGTCTGCAGCTCCTCGCCGACCGCAACAACACAACGGCCCTGGACTTCTACTGCCGCCGGGGCTGGCAGCGCACCGAACTGATCTGCCTGCGCAATTATTCCCGGATGCGCCGGGAAAGTCGGCAATCGGCTGTCTAAAGTTTATATTTACTGGGTGTTATCTTGCTTTCTCTAATATTTCATCACGCTTCTTGTCGTATCTTCGATTTTCCTCTCTGATTTTTTCGTCAAATTTGGAATAAGCTTTATCTACTTTCTCTTCCAACTTCGTCCGCTTTTCAGCAATTTTGTCCGGCTTGTCTTCTTTTTCCGCCTCGTGGGCAAATTCATTTCTTGCTTTAAGCAGTTTCCTGTTGAGCTCTTCTTCTAATTTTTCAATTTTGCGGTCATGTTCTTCACTCAATTGATCCAATTCTCTCCTCGTCTCCGCATAGGATCTGTCTGACGCGTCACGACCGTCATCGTATCCCCGGCCTTTGTCTTTGTCGTCTTTTCGCCTGTCTTCGTATCCTCGCTTTGACAAATCGATTCCCGTGTTTTCTTTGACAATTCTTTTGCCATCCTCAATAGCCTGATCGACTACATCCCGGAGAATGTCCTCCACTACCGGGTTGCCCTTCCCTTGATCTGATGAATGGGCAAA
>JALHJD010000360.1 GCA_022837185.1 Desulfobacteraceae bacterium | reverse complement strand
AGAAGGAGTTTGCAGCTTCGCTGGTGGTTGAGGCTGCTGATCCGGGCGGGAATTCAATAGGCGTAGGTTGGGGTGAGCCTGCGAACCCCAACAATTCCGTTCAGTTACGTTGGGCTTCGCGCGCTCAGCCCAACCTACGTGACTCAAAACCTTGCACCTTGAACCTCGAACCTTGCACCGTTCGCGTCAGCGAACTTGGAAACACCCTTCTCCTGGGGGAGAAGGTGCCCGGAGGGCGGATGAGGGGAGACCCCGGCGGCGCCGGGAGTTGGCATACCCAGAAGACAGAAGTCAGAGGGCAGAAGACAGAAGGAGTTTGCAGCTTCGCTGGTGGTTGAAAATCCCCTCACCCGGCCGTTGGCCACCCTCCCGGAGTCTCACTGCGTTCGCTTACCTCCCCTGGAGAGGGAAATAAACACCTAACAGGGCTAACAGCCTACAGCCTAAAAAGCTCATGACGGGTGCCCGGAGGGCGGATGAGGGGAGACCCCGGCGGCGCCGGGAGTTGGCAGTTTGCAGTCGGCAGTCGGCAGTTTTGGGGTTTGAAGCCTGCGGACTATGAGCTGAAAGCTTCAGGGGACTTCGATTTCAATGAGTCGGCAGTCTGGAGTTTCCCGGCTTACGCGTCCGGGGCATGGCCTCCGCAGCTTGGGGGCGAGACCGCCAACTCCGACAATCACCACTTCTTTTCATCTGTCCCGCAACGTGGGATCAGGCCTTCCGTCCGAACATTTTTTCCTTGACATCTCAGCCCACTGGCCTATATATAGCAGTGTTATTTCTGAATAATGATTCAGTTCCAATTCATCGTTCCAACTGCCCTGGGGCGCCATTTCAGGGTTAGTTTAACGATAAAGGGTCGGTCACTTTTTCAACGGTACTTTAACTAAGAGAGGAAATTATGTTTACAAAACTGGTACCCCCCCATGGTGGAAGAGGTCTGGTAACTGCCCTGCTTGCCGGATCCGAGCGTGAAGCGGAACTGGCACGGGCGAAAACACTGAAGCAGATCAACGTCTCCGACCGCGCCAAGGGCGACCTGATCATGATGGGCATCGGCGGCTTCTCACCGCTGGACGGCTTCATGACCAGGGCCGACTGGAAAGGCGTATGCGAGAACTTCCAGATGGCCGACGGCACCTTCTGGCCGGTACCGATCACCCTCGATATTTCCGCCGACGACGCTGCCGGCATTAAGGAAGGCGACGAGATCGCCCTGGTGAACAAGGGCGAGATCTACGCCACCATGAAAGTCGCTGAAAAATTTCAGATGACCGAGGCCGACAAGAAGTTTGAATGCGAAAAGGTCTTCAAGGGCATGGGCGAAGACTCCGCCGATGACAAGTTCTGGAAGGTGGCCATGGATGATCATCCAGGCGTCCAGATGGTCATGGCGCAGAAAGAGTACAATATCGCCGGCCGGGTCAAGGTCGTTTCCGAGGGCGAATATCCGAAAGAGTATTCCGGCATTTACCTGCGCCCCGCCCAGGTCCGCCGCATGTTCGACGATCGCGGCTGGGCCAATGTCGCCGCCCTGCAGCTCCGCAACCCCATGCACCGCTCCCATGAGTTCCTGGCGAAAATCGCCATCGAGGTGTGCGACGGCGTGCTGATCCACTCCCTGATCGGCAACCTGAAGCCCGGAGATATCCCGGCCAACGTCCGCGTAAAATGCATCGACACCCTGGTCGAGAAGTACTTCGTCAAGGATCACGTCGTCCAGGCCGGCTACCCGCTCGACATGCGCTATGCCGGACCCCGCGAGGCCCTGCTCCACGCGACCTTCCGCCAGAACTACGGCGTCAACAACATGCTGATCGGCCGCGACCATGCCGGCGTCGGCGATTTCTACGGCCTGTTCGAGGCCCAGGAGATCTTTGACCGCATCCCGGTAACCGGCGATTCAGCCAAGGACCTGCTCTGCAAGCCGATGAAGATCGACTGGACCTTCTACTGCTTCGAGTGCGACGGCATGGCGTCCCTGCGGACCTGCCCGCACAAGAAGGAAAGCCGCGTCGTC
>JALHJD010000040.1:14550-26435 GCA_022837185.1 Desulfobacteraceae bacterium | reverse complement strand
ATTCGACACCTTTATCGAAATGGCCCGCGCCATAAAGTTTCTGCATGACCACGGCGAAAAACACGGGGACATCCGCCGCGATCATATCCTCTTCGACCGGGATCGAAAAATATACCGCTGGATCGATTTTGATTACAACTACCTGCACGGCGAAGCGATGTGGAGCTTCGACCTGCTGGGTCTGGGCAACATCCTCATTTTTCTGTCCGGGCGGGGTGACGTGCTGGTGTCGGACCTCTATTATAATCAACGCTCCCTCTATGATTCGCTCTGGGGTGAGGATCTCAACATCTCCTACAAAAACCGGGTCGCCAACCTCAAAAAGATTTTTCCCTATATTCCGGATTCGTTGAATCTCATACTGCTCCATTTTTCAATCGGGGCAACAATATTTTACGATACCATCGATCAGATGCTCGATGACCTGGCCGCGGCCAGGGCCGATCTGGCATCGATGGCGGGGAGTGAACCATGTCCAGTCAAACCATGAACGCAGACATGAAAGGTGAACGGCACATCCTGATTGCCGTCGACGGCTCGGAAAATTCAAAGAGGGCCGTCATCTATGTAGCCGATTTTTTCGGGCGCTACCGGGACGTTTTCATCACTCTGCTGACCATTGTCCCCGAACCGTCCGAAGATTATTTTGCCACCGACCGGGAACGGGAGCAGTGGCTGGAGAACAAGCAGCAGGAGATGAATCTCTTCCTGGCCGGGTACAAGGATATACTCATCAACCGCGGCTTCGGGGAGGAACAGATCGACGTCCGGCTTATCATCCGCGAGTGCACGTCCATCGGCGAGGCAATTCTCGAAGAGCAGGAAAAGCTGGGATGCAGCATGGTCGTTGTCGGCCGCCGGGGCATTTCCCACAATGAGGAGTTCATTTTCGGCTCGACCTCCAACAAAATCCTCCATCAGGCGAAGAACTGCGCGGTCATGGTCATTGAATAGAAAATCGACCGGTTCCGTTGTCGCCGGTTTTCCTGTCGCCTCTCCGCGGATGACGCAGGGTCTGGCGCGGGGCAGGAAACCGGAAAACAGTGAAGGCAGACAATCGAACTGATATTTTTTCTTGTCAATAACGGTTCATAATCATACTATAAACTTGACCGTCGGGAACGATTGACCGTCGACCGGTTGATCTTTATCCCTGAAATTTTCTGCCTCGCAAAAATGCCTCGCCGCCGGACCGGCACGGGAACCCCTCAAGTACCGGTATGTCCGCCCCCGGCTCTTGCTTTTTGCAGGACCATCATTTTCAGCAGGTGGTTCCATGGATGAAGAAGCTGTTCATTACAACAAAAACGGTCTTCTCCTGTTCCATGCGGAAAAACTCGACGAAGCCATTGAGTTTTTCTCCAAGGCAATAGAGATCGATCCCGCCTATCCCGATCCGTACCAGAACCGGGGAGAAATTCTGATTCTGCAGGGCCGCCTCGTCGAAGGCAACGCCGACCTCCACAAGGCCAAGATGCTCCGCTCGGGCCTCCTGAAGAAACGGGACAAGACCGCCGGTCCGGTCTCCAAGTTTGATCTTCGGGAAATCGAAAGCATCTACGATTCGACTTTTGATGACGAGCCGGAGGCCGGAAGAAACGATACGGTTGCCTTTGACAGTGATTTCTATGATTCCGTTTTTTCCGATGACGCCATCGAAACGCAGGAACTGCGGGAAGGGCTGGCCGACGAAACCAGCGGCGCCGTAGGGACGCCGGCGGTCATCGAATTCCTTGGCGGCGGCCGCGAGGAAGTAACCAGGCTTCTCCTCTTCGATCCGACTCCCGATGAGATAACGATCATTGATGAACACCCCGGCAGCGGTCGGCGCGTCATCCCCATGCACGAGATCAGCTGCCTCCGTCTGGCCAGAATACCCGACGATTGTACCGTGCCGCCCGCCTCGTCCTGCCGGGTTGAGATAATCGAAACCTGGGACGGCAACATTTACCATGAGTATATCCCGCCTGAACCCTACCTGAAAAGCGGACTGCTCGGCCTGTCCACGAAAGAAAACACCCGGCTCAGCTATTCCTTCTTCCCCTCCGAAAGCATAAAACTGCGGTATCAGGACCGGTATCTGGGCGACATCCTCCTGGAAAAGCGCTTCCTCACCGACGAAATCCTCCAAAAGGCGATAGAAGAACAGCAGATGATACGGGACATGCGGCTTGGGAAAATCCTGGCCAGACAGGCCAATATTCTCTACTCCACCATTGAATCGGCGATCCGCAAGGCGAAGGATGAGGGGAAAACAGGTCTCCGCACGGGGGAAATCCTGCTGGACGCCGGTCTGGTGAATGAAGACCAGGTGCTCGAAGCTCTTGAACTGCAGGAAAAAATGAAAAGCACGAAGCTCGGGGAATTCCTGGTCGAGAAAGGCATACTCAATGAAAGGGAATTATTCATTTCGCTGGCGGAAAAATTCAGGATTCCCTTCATTGAGCTGCGCCAATGCAAGGTTTCCCGGAAAATTCTTGCCGTTCTCCCCCGCGAGACGGTCCGGAAACATATGGTCATGCCCATCGGTCTGGAGGACGGGGCGCTGGTACTGGCAACCGGCGACCCGGACGTTTCCCTGATCAGGGAGGAAATTGTCCGCCAGTCACCGGTCAAGAATATCCGGTTTGTGCTTACCCAGCCCACCCACCTCAAAAATGTGATCAATGTCCTGTTTGCTCCGCCCGAGGGACATTTCAGAACAAAATAAGGACAAAGACCGCTTCAGTCCCCGCTCCCGGAGTATTCCCTCCCGATTCGGGGAAGGATCCACCGGACGGCGTCCAGCAGGTTTTCAGCGACAAATTCGGGCTGTATCTCCTGCTCCGGCCCGATATAGGCGTACTCTCCCCTGCCGTATCCCGTCAGGACCAGCACGGGGGAGCATCCGGCCCTGACCGCGCATTCGATGTCCGACCATCTGTCCCCGACCAGAAATGAGCGGGAAAGATCGAGTTCCAGTTCGGCAGCAGCCCGTTCAAGCAGGCCGGTCTTGGGCTTGCGGCAGTCGCATACCTGCCGGTATTGCTTTTTCCTGGCTTCCGGATGATGGGGACAGACATATATCCCGTCGACAAAGGCCCCGGCCTCGGCCAGCAGGGCGTTCATTTTCCCATGCACTTCCTCGAGCAGCTCTTCCGGAAAATACCCCCGGGCAAGGCCGGACTGGTTGCTGACAACGACCACCGGGATGGCATGCCGGTTGAGGAGCCGGACGGCTTCGGCGACCCCGGGGAGGAGATGAAAGCGGCTGATGTGGTTGATATACCCCATCTGTTCGTTGACGGTGCCGTCGCGATCGAGAAAAACTGCGGGCCGATGCATCATGACGCGGCGCCTGATTCCGGAACGAGGCGGGCATGGACAGTCTGGAAAACCTCTTCAACAGAGATATTTTCCATGCACTGGAAATGTTTGCGGGGACAATGGGTTTCGAGACAGGGGCTGCATTCAAGCTCTGTGCGCACAATGGAGGCGCGGCTGGCATACGGACCGGTGGTGACCGGGTTGGTTGAACCGAAGACTGCGACCGTGGGCGTGTTCAATGCCGCGGCGATATGCATCAGGCCGGAATCGTTGGTGACAAAAACACTGCACAGCCCAATCAGCCCCATGGCCTGGGCAAGGGTGGTCCTGCCGGTCAGATCAATCACGTTCCGGTCGCCGCCCGGAACCGCCTTGATGCGGGAGGCGGCCTCCCGGTCGGCCGCGGTGCCGAAAACAACGACCATGGCATCGGGAAAGCGGAGCAGTTTTCCGGCCAGTTCGGCGTACTTTTCCGCCGGCCATCTTTTTGCCGGGCCGTACGCGGCGCCGGGATTGATGCCGATGATCCTTTTTGCCCCGCCGCCGGCGGCATCCCGGAGATAATCCCGGGCCCATCGGCTTGCCTCCGGGGGAACGGTCAGCTCCAGTTCATCCGTGCCGGGCGCGAGGCCGAGTCCCCGCAGCATTTCCAGATAATAATGCACCTGGTGCACGCCCTTGATGCCGGCCGTTCTTTTCACCCCATGGGTCAGGAGCAGGCCCCTCGCATCGGTGGTGTACCCGGCCCTGACGGGTATCCCGGCAAGAAGCGTCAGGAAGGCCGCTTCAAAGGCGTTCTGCAGCAGAATGGCGGCGTCAAACTGCTGCCGCCGCAATTCCGCCGCCAGGATGATTTTCCCCTTCAAGCCTTTATGGCGGCTGTTCCGTTCATAGGGCATGATCCGGTTGACGTGCGGACTGGCCCGAAAGACATCCGCCACCCACGGCAGGGCCAGCAGGGTAATGTCAGCGGCGGGAAAATTCTGCCTGATGGTCCGGACCGCGGGCGTGGTCATTATCGCGTCACCGATCCAGTTGGTGGAGCGGATCAGGATCTTGCCGATGGTTTCAGGCAGAGCCCCCATGACACGGATTACCCGACGTGCTGTTCCAGCAGTTCAGCCAGTCCCCGCCGGGCGAACTCGATATCCGGATCCATGGACAAGGCGACCCTGTAATTGTGCATTGCCTCGTCCCGGCACCCCAGGTGCTGGAGATTGATGGCCAGATTGGCATAGTCTATGGCGGAAACCGGGTTCAGTTCGACCGCCCGCCGGAAGTGCTCCGCCGCCGCTGCATAACGGCGTCCCTTGAAGTGACAGACGCCGAGCATGTTGTGGATGTCGGGGCGTTCGTCGTCGTGGCGCCGGCCTGTTTCCAGCGCTTCTATGGCCTCGTCGAATCGCGCCATGTCACGGAGGCAGCATCCCTTGTAGGCGTACAGATACGGCAGGTCCTCTTCCTCCGGGTCCAGGTCAAGGGCCCTGTCAAAATGGGCCAGGGCCTCGGCGGGGTTCCCCAGGTCATACAGATTCTTACCGCGGTAGAATTCGAGGTAATAGGCGTCGGGCAGCAGGCTCTGCATGTCGGAGAGCTTTGTCTCCAGGTCCGCCGGCTCAAGCAGTTCGGCGGCCAGTTTCGCGGCGAAAAGGGCGGCGTCACCCCCCGCCGCCCGTTCCCGGAAATGGGCGCCCGGCACTATGGTGTAGAACGTGGGGATCCCCAGGTCCGGGTGCATGGTGTCCACCACCAGGACGTCAAGGCCGATCCGCTCCAGGGAGACAAGACAGTTTTTCACCTCCCGGTGCAGGTCCGCGTCACTGACGTTGACCATTTCATCAAGCCTTGTCATCCTTGCGGGCCGGACCACGTAATCGACTTCATCGAGGGTCAACGGTTTCGGCAGACCGCTGGCAACGTAGTTGGCCTCGGTGTGGAAATCGCCGGCCAGCTGGGCGACCTCGGTGAGCGCTCTGATAAGGGCCTTGGCCGGATCAGGGGTCGTACCGGCGGTATAGACGATTTCGCTTTTTTCCGGAAAGGTCGCCGGGTCCCAGCACAGGGCCCCCACCGTCGGGATGCCGGTGTCCAGGGAAAAATCATTCAGATAGACTTCGATGCCGCAGCGGGTGAATTTGTCGAGGAGCTGGCGGGCCACGGGATCCTGCACGGAGGCCGGATCGATCCCTGGGGTCCGGATCCTGTTCCTGGTGACCAGGGCGCAGACGTGACGTTCAACGATCTCGCATATTCCCTGCAGGATGCTCTCTTCCGGGGTGTTGCCGGCCGAGGGGCCGTTGAATTCATTGATGGCAAAAAACCAGCTGAAGGGGACCAGGACCTCCTCCTCTCTGGTCAGGTTGGTCGCCCAGGTCCAGCGCATCGGCAGGCCCTGCAGCAGTCGGGCCAGCATTTCACGGCTGCGGGTCGCATCGTGAACCGAGGCCAGCAGAAATTCCAGGTCCAGCACGGGATAACCAAGGGCCTGCATCCGTTCGTAGTCGCCGATGACAAAATTGTCCCGGTTCTTGATAAAGCTGAAGAAACTGAACCGTTCACCCAGTTCCATGCAGGCGCTCGCCCTGGACTGGACGGGTGTGGAACCCTTGCCCATCTGCTTCTTGTTGCCTATGGTCTCCAGGGCGTCTTTCCCGCACATGCTGAAATAGACGGGAATGTCAAGCCGGCCGGTATCAATGCGCCGCACTTCCCTGAGGATGTCCAGATTGATCTCCTGCAGCCGCCGCATGAACCTGTCAATGGTTTCCTGCGGCGTGCACGCCTTGTCCTGATCATAGGTGTACTGCTTCCGACAGTCGGAAAGCCTGATCTTCTTCTTTTCCATGCAAAACGCTCCGGGCAAAATCACTCAATTCTCAACCAGAATGGATGCGGCGCCGCAGGCCGCTTTCAAGGCGTCCATTCGTTCCAGCCACCGTCTGCCGTGCGGGGTGACTATCACTTTCCTTGCCTGTTCCCCGGCCTGGTCCATCCTGATATCAAGATGTTCGGCGGGCACCAGGCCTCCGAGCCTGTCCGGCCACTCCACAACGGTCAAACCATCTGCCACAATGTAGTCCATGAGGCCGGATTCTTCAACATCATCTTCACCCCGCAGACGATAACAGTCAATATGGTACAGGGGCATACGGCCCGGGTATTCAAGCATCAGACTGAACGAAGGACTGGTGACGTAGCATTCCGGGGGAACATCAAGACCGGAGGCAATGGATCGGGCCAGCGTCGTCTTGCCGGCCCCCAGGGCCCCGTGCAAAAGAATGACATCCCCCCGTTCGGCCATGCGGCCCAGTATCCGGCCTAAATCACCGGTCTGCCGCAGGGATTGCAGCACCAGCCTCATCATGGGCGCTGCCGGTTCATCGGCCGGACGCCGCCGTGGTGTCCCACCAGGTCATCAGCAGCTGATTCGGTGAATAATAGTGGGGAAGGACCGCAGGCTGCCGCAGACGGGAGCTGTACGCCAGACGCCAGCCGGCCATGTACCAGTTGGGAACGACATAGTAGCCGTACCAGAGGACCCGGTCAAGGGCACGGCAGGCGGCGGTGAGCTCATCCTGGGTTTCGGCGTAGATAATCTCATCCACCAGGCTGTCGACCACGGGGTCACTGATGCCGGCCAGGTTGCGCGATCCCAGGCGGTCGGCGGCGCCGGAATGCCAGTAGTCCCGCTGCTCATTGCCGGGCGACTGGGACTGGCCGAAGACGTTGACCACCATATCGAAATCGAAATTCTTGATCCTGTCCGTGAACAGGGCCGCGTCAATGGTTCTGTAGCTGGCCTGAATGCCCAGTTTTTGCAGGTTTTTGACATAGGGCGCCATCACCCGCTCGAAAGATGGGCTGACCAGCAGGATTTCAAAGGAAAATGGATCCCCCTGCCGGTTGCGGAGGACGGAGTCGCGGACTTCCCATCCGGCCTGGGCGAGCAGCTCTTTCGCTTCCCGCAGATTCGCCCGGAGGCTGGAAGGGGGATCCGTTGCCGGCGGGCGCAACGGGGCGGTGAACACTTCCGGGGGAAGCTGATCCCGGAACGGTTCGAGCAGTTGCAGTTCCCGGCCCTCGGGCAGACCCTTGGCCGCCAGGGTGGAATTGCTGAAATAACTGTCGCTTCTCGTGTACTGGCCGAAAAAAAGGGTCGTGTTGATCCACTCGAAATCAAGGGCCAGGCCAAGGGCCTTGCGCACCAGCCGGTCTCGGAACAGGGGCCTGCGGGTGTTGAAGACAAAGCCCTGCATCCCGGCGTTGTTTCTGTGGGGGTACACTTTTTTGACCAGGCTACCGCTTGCAAAGTGTCTGCCGATCAGGTCCCGTTCCCACTGCTTGGCGATGTTGACGGCCATGAAATCGAACTCGCCGGCCTTGAACGCCTCGACGCTGACGATCTGATCCTTGAAGTATTTGACGGTGATCCGGTCAAAATTGAACATCCCTTTTCTGGTCGGGTGATCCACGGCCCAGTAGTCGGGATTGCGCCGATAGGTTATGGACTTGCCGGGATTGACATCGGCGACGATGTACGGTCCGGAACCGACGGGCGGTTTCATGGCCGCTTCGCTTCCGGTCGCGTCAAACGGGTGCTGCGCATAAAATGCCCTGGAAAGCACCGGGAGCTGCGAGGCGATCAGGTGCAGCTCCCTGTTGGTCCGCTGAAAATGAAAGCGGATCCGGCGGGCGTCCAGGATCTCGGCCTCCTTGATGTCCTGCAGGTAAATCTGGTAAAAGGGATGCGCCTGGTCGCTTTTCAGGGTTTTCAGGGAATAGGCCACGTCTTCCACCGTCACCGGGCTCCCGTCGGAAAACCGGGCCCGTTCGTCCAGGGTGTAGGTGACCGACATTTTATCCTCGGCCAGTTCAATGTCTTTGGCAATCAGGCCGTATTCCGCGAACGGCTCGTCCAGGCTGGGCACGGCGAGGGTTTCGAAAATGAGGGAATCGAGACCGTAGGGCGCGTTCCCTTTCAAGGTAAAGGGGTTCATCTTGTCGAAGCCGCCCAGATCATGCAGGGTCAGGCTGCCCCCCTTCGGGGCGGCGGGATTGACATAGGCGAAATGGTCGAATCCCTCGGGATAGCTGACCTTGCCGTCAATGCTGATGCCGTGCGCCGCGAACAGATGCCCGGGACAGAACAGGAAAAAAATCAGCAGGAACAGAAAAAATCTTGTCATCATCGGTGAAAGAAAAGTTGAGACGGGGGTTTACAAGATACAGGTTACGCAGAATAGTATCTATACCCCATAAATCTCCGTTCGACAATCATTTGCGCCCCCGGCGGGACCATGAATCGATTGACTGATCAGGCGGGGCCGGGTAAACTGGATAGCATGTCAGCAACGCTTTTGTGTAAAGCGATCACATAATTAAGCATAAGGAAACAAGACAACATGGGAAAGACCATTGCCGAAAAAATATTCGCCGCCCACCTCCGGGACACACCGGCGCCGGAAAACATGGTCCTCGACATTGACGTGGTCATGTGCCACGAAATCACCACCCCGGTAGCGATTATGGACCTGGTGGACAAGGGCATGGACAGGGTCTTCGACCCGGCCAGAATCAAGGCGGTCATCGATCACGTGACGCCCTCCAAGGACTCCAAGACCGCGACCCAGGCCAAAATCCTCCGTGACTGGGCCAGGCGCCACGCCATCAGCGATTTCTTCGATATCGGCCGCAACGGGGTCTGCCACGCCCTCTTTCCGGAGAAGGGTTTTATCAGGCCGGGCAATACCGTCATCATGGGCGATTCGCACACCTGCACCCACGGCGCCTTTGGAGCTTTCGCCGCCGGAGTGGGAACCACCGACCTCGAAGTGGGCATCCTCAAGGGCGTATGCGCCTTCCGGGTCCCCCGGTCCATGAAGATAGAGGTGACCGGCACGGTTCCCGAAGGGGTGTTTGCCAAGGACATCATCCTCCACATCATCAAGCTGTTGACGGTCAACGGCGCCACCGACCTGATCATGGAATTCCGGGGCCCGGTTGTGGACGCCATGGACATGGCCTCCCGCATGACCCTGTGCAACATGGCCGTCGAAGCCGGAGCAACGAGCGGCATCTGCCTGCCGGACCGCGTCACTGCCGAATACCTGTGGCCCTTCATCCAGGATGACTATGCCTCCATTGACGAGGCGGTTCATGATTTCCGCAAGTGGCATTCCGACGCCGACGCGGTCTATGCGCAAACCCTGGCCGTTGACGTGAGCAGTCTGCAGCCCCAGGTGACCTTCGGATTCAAGCCCGATCAGGTCAAAAACATCGGCGAGCTGGCCGGCACCCCCGTCGACCAGGTATATATCGGCTCGTGCACCAACGGCCGCATCGAGGACCTCCGCGCCGCAGCCTCCATCCTCAAGGGGCGCACCATTGCCGGGACCGTCCGCGGCATTCTGACCCCGGCCACTCCGGCAGTGTATTCCCAGGCCCTGGACGAAGGGCTGATAAAGATATTCATGGACAGCGGTTTTTGCGTCCTGAACCCCACCTGCGGCGCCTGCCTGGGCATGAGCAGCGGGGTGCTCGCCGAAGGCGAAACCTGCGCCTCGACCACCAACCGGAACTTCAACGGCCGGATGGGAAAAGGCGGGATGGTCCACCTGATGAGCCCCCTCAGCGCCGCAGCGGCGGCAATTACCGGCGAGATAACCGACCCGCGGCGGTTTATGCCCTGACGTGTCGGTCACCAGTTGCCCAGTTCCAGACAGGAGAAAATGATGAAGAAATTCGGCGGACCCGCCTTTTTCATAGACAGAAGCGACATCAACACCGACGAGATCATACCGGCGAAGTACCTGACCGAGATATCCAAGCAGGCCCTCAAACCCCATCTGCTCGAGGACCTGCATCTGCCGGGAACCGTTTTCGACCCCCGCTCCCCTGCCCTTGCGCGGGCCAATGTGCTGGTCACCCGTTCCAACTTCGGCTGCGGGTCTTCAAGGGAGCACGCGGTCTGGGCCCTGGAGGTCAATGACATCAATGTCGTGGTGGCTGAGAGTTTTGCCAGGATCTTCCGACAGAACATGTTCAACTGCGGCATTCTCGCCGTGGAGCTGAATCCCGGAGACATCGACCGGCTTTTCAGTCTGCCGGCAGACGTCAGCATCGATGTCGACCTGGAGGAAGAGAAATTGACGGCAGTCGGCGGTGACGGCCGCTCCGTCACCTGCACCTTCCACCTCAACCGGTTTGACAAAAAACTGGTGGAGGCGGGAGGATGGCTCGCCTACGCCGATCTGAACTATTAAGAAGGTTCGTCTGCCGGGAAGGTGCGGACTGGAAACCCGGGCTACAGAATCCGGGGGCCGGTCCCGCCCCTTTCATCGCCCCCCCAAGCCCCTGCCGCCAACGCTTGGCCGGCCGGAGGCCTGATCGGAAGAAATTCTACAACCCGGCATCTGCGAGTTTGCCGATGATGCCCTGTTGCTCCTCGGACAGCTCCTGGGGAACGTGGACCCCGATCTTGACGTACAGATCGCCCCTTTCCCCGATGGGCCCGCTGGGCAGCCCATGCCCCTTGACCCTGAGCCGGGCGTCCTGCTGCACCCCCGGCGGCACCTTGATCTTGAACCGCTTGCCCTCCAGGGTGACAATTTCCACTTCGGTCCCGAGACAGGCCATGCTGAACGGAATTTTCTTTTCTACGATCAGATCATCGCCGTCGCGCTGGAATTCCGGGTGCGGATCGACGGTGATCTTGAGGTAGAGATCGCCCGGAGGGCCGCCCGAGGGTGAGGGCGCCCCCTTGCCGCTGAGCCGGAGCCTTTTCCCCGATTCTATCCCCTTGGGGATCTTGACCGAAACGTTCTGCGGGGCGCCGTTATGGCGGAGGCTGATGGTTTTCTCGGCTCCGTGCAGAACGTCTTCAAAAGATATGGACAACTGGTAGGTCAGGTCCTCCCCCTTCAGGGGCTGGGACGACCCGCAGCCACCCTGGCAGCCGCCCCTGCCCGAGGCGTAGCCGAAGATGGAATTGAATTGCTGGGGGCCGGATGACGCCCTGAAACCGTTGGAGCCCCCGAACTGGGAGTTGTTGAAGAAGCCGAACTGTCTCAGGATGCTGTTGAGATCGAAGCCCCGGAAAATGTCCTCCTGGGAGAAGCGCTGATGAAAACCGCTGGCGCCATAGGTATCGTACTGTTCCCGCTTGTGCTTGTCCGACAGGACGGCATAGGCTTCATTGATCTCCTTGAACTTCGCCTCGGCCGCCTTGTCGCCGTTGGTTTTGTCGGGATGGTATTTGAGGGCGAGCTTGCGGTACGCTTTCTTGATTTCGTCCGGGGAGGCCTTCTTGTCGAGGCCTAAAACTGTGTAGTAATCCATAACTGCCGCGGATTCGCAAAAATGATTTAAAACGGAACGTCATCCCCCGTTCCCGGCGGCGGTTCAGGGGGAAAATCCTGGTAGCCGCTGTTTGCGCCGTAGTTCTCGTTTGAGGAAGATGTTCCCCGCGGACTGAGCATCTGCATGTCTCGGGCAACGATCTCCGTGCTGTACCGGTCGTTGCCGTTCTGATCCTGCCATTTTCTGGTCTGCAGTTTGCCTTCAATGTATACTTTCGATCC
>JALHJD010000040.1:0-14503 GCA_022837185.1 Desulfobacteraceae bacterium | reverse complement strand
TCCCTTGGAAAGATACTCGGAGCATATCTCCGCCAGTCTCCTCCAGGCCACAATGTTGTGCCATTCCGTCTGCTCCTGCTGCTGTCCGTCCTGCCCCTTCCATCGTTCGGTGGTGGCGATGCGGAAATTGCACACCGGGGTCCCGCTCTGGGTGTAGCGGATTTCCGGATCAGCGCCGAGATTGCCGATTAAGATCACTTTATTAATCATTTTTTTCCTTTGGTGCGATGGTTCGAGATGAAGGCTTATGCTGGGCTATATTGTAATGACGATTTAAAAAAAAACCAGCCTGTATTACAATTTTTATCGGCTGCGCACAAGCCCTTTACGGCCCCGGGCATGGCGTTCATCCCCGCCTTCTTCTGCTTCCTGCTCCCGTGACGCTCACCGCTGTTCCGCCAGGACCGGTCACAAATTTCCGGGCACTCCGGCCAGAGCGTCGTCGAGCATGGCCGGCAGTCCACCTCTGTCCCCGGGGGCGAAACCGAAGACCTCCCGCCAGACCGCATCGCTTTCCATGCAGAAGTAGAGGCAGGTCCGGTCGGAAACATACCGCTGCAGCTCATTGACAATGAAGGTGTACATCTCGACGCGCTGGGAACGGAAATAGCGGGACTTGCCGTCCAGGCCGGAGATGAATTCCTCGTAGAAAATACGCGATCCCGGAAACCGTTCCGCCGCAATCGCCTTCAAGCGGGGGATAAAGCGCAGGGCGCCCAGGCTGATCCAGACAATCCTGTCTCCGGGGACGGTCCGGAACAGCTGCCGGATGGTGTGCCGGTATCCTTCCTTCCAGCCCTGGTGCCAGATGACGGGATCAAAGTGAAAAGCCAGCCGGTACCCCCATTCGGCGCAACGGGCGGCGGCGGCCATTCTCTGTTCGAGGCTCGCGGTCCGCAGCTCTTCCCTGGCGGCAACCTGCGGGCTGTTCAGCGACCAGGCGACTATGGTCCTGCCGCCGTGATCGGCGTCCCTGAGGTTGTCGATGACGGCGCTCTTGGTCTTCAGCTCCAGGACGGCATTGTCGGTATGGCGGACGTATTCTATCAGGCGGCGGCTGAGCCCGGTGAGCCTGTCCAAAGCCAGGCTGTCGGTGAACTCGCCCGTGCCGATCCGGAAGAGACGGGGGGAAGGCGAACGCAGCTCCTGGTCAAGTTCGGCGAACAGGTCCTCGATATTGACAAAAAAACTGAGCCACGGGGTGTTCAGGTAGGCCTGCAGGATGCAGTAGACGCAGTCCATGGGGCAGTTCATGCCGATATTGAGGACATGATAGCCGCAGCAGAGATATTCGCTGGTACCCGGACAGGGCTTGAAAAACCGGCCCCTGTTCCTGGTGAGAAGAAGACTGCGCTTGCCTTCCTTCAGGCTGCCGGGAAATCCGCCGTTGAATTCCGGGCAGCGATCATCATCAATCAGGGACACCGGCAGCCCGCTGCGGCGTATGATTTCCCTTGCATAGGGAAGATCGCGACATTGCCGGGCAACATACAGGGTGGTGATATGGGCGGCGGGATCGGAAAAGGCCATGTCGGAACCGGTCAGGAAAGGTTGAAGGCGGCCATGATCTCAGTTGTGATAGCGCCGTCCCGATTTGATCATCCAGGCCCTGTACAGCTGCTCCATGAGGATCAGGCGGGTCATTTCGTGGGTGAAGGTCATCCGGGAGAGGGAAAGGACCAGATCGGCCCGGCGGATGACATCCGGGTGCAGTCCCAGGTGGCCGCCGATCAGGAAATGGACGGATTTCATTCCCCTGTTTTCCCACTCCGTTATCTGCCCGGCCAATTCCTCCGAATCCAACTGCCGGCCGCCGGCATCCAGGGCAACGAGGCAGGAGGCGTCCGCGCACCGCTCAAGAAGCTGCTCCGCCTCCCTTTGCCTGAACAGGTCGTCGGGCAGCCGCCTGGATGCCTTGTCCCGCAGGACAACCATCTCCACCTGGACAAACCGGCCCAGCCGGGCGGCGAAATCGGCAATGCCCTCCTCCAGGTACCGCTGCGCTGTTTTGCCGAGGAAGGGAAAGACAAACCGCATCTGCTCAGAACATCAGGGAATCGGTCTCATCGAGCAGTTGCCGGAGCCGGGTGCAGAACTCTTCGTAGCTCAGTTCGGCGTTCAATCCGGGACAGGAGGATCTGATGGTTGCAAAGTTGTTCGGATCCCTCAGGATGCTCGGGTGCAGGGGCCATTGACCGCATCGCCAGGGCCGCCCCCCATGCACGGTGCATCCCCTGTTTTCATCATAGAAGATGCAGTGGCCGGCAACGGTTTTCATCTGGACGACACCGCCGGTCACCCGCCAGTATTTTTCCTGCACCTCCTGCCTGGACAGGCCGAGAAAGGCAACCATCCGCGCCTGGTCGTCTTCGTTCAGGGAGACCGTCGTCTCGCCCTGACAGCAGAAACCGCATTTCGTGCAGGAAAAGATTTCTTCCAGACGATGTGATCTGTGTTGACCGGATTGCATGGGCAGATAAAAAAAAACGTACCGACCGCCAGGTCAGGTACGTCGGAAATAATCATCTCTTCTGGCGGGGCGAACGACACGCCTGCACCGGGACCTCAGTCGTTTTTAACCCCCTTTTCCCGTTTAATCAAGCATTACCTATGACATCGCCGAATACCGCGATATCGATGCCGAAGCTGTGCGCGGCCAGTTTCCATTTCAATTCATCTGGGGTCTTGAAGAGAATGTCAAAATTGCCGGGCACGGTCAGCCAGCTGTTGTCAACCAGTTCGCTTTCCAGCTGTCCCGGGCCCCAACCGGCGTAGCCGAGCATGAACAGATACTTTCCGGGCCCCTTGCCGCGGGCGATATCGTAGAGCAGGCGCGAATCACGGGACAGATATATTTCCGGGGTGACCTCAAGTGCGTTGGTGATGGAGTAGTCAGCGCTGTAGAGTATAAAGCCGGACTCCAGCTCAACCGGTCCTCCCAGGTAAACCGGGGGCAGTTCCCCCTCGGGCACCGGCATGTTCGCTCCTTCCAGCACGTCCCGCAGGGTGATGTTCCGGTTGGGATTATTGATGACCAGACCCATCGCCCCTTCCTCATTGTGAGCGCAGAGAAAGATCACCTGCTCCTGAAACCTCGGATCAGGCATTTGCGGTGTGGAAATGAGAAAATTTCCGGTGAGACTTTCCATATTCCTGCCCATATCTGCCATGCCGGTTGATCGCCTGTCATCCTTTACATACATTGTAGCATCGGGGGATGGAGACAGTCAAGCAGGATTCGCGCCCCCTCCCTGTCCCGGCCGGAATCATGCCCGGCAGTCGCCCGGATTCCGGGCACAGGGGCAGCCGGTTCACAGGGGCCGGCAATAGCCGTGGATCAGGATATCGTCATTGAGACGGCGGGTTTGAATATGCCGGAGAAGCTCCCTGTCGTCCCGGCCCGGCAGGGTGAATCCCTCAACCAGCGAGGTGCCCTGGCCGCCGATAAAAAACGGAGCGATAAACAGGTATACCTCGTCGACAAGCCGGGCCCGGAGAAAGGAACCATGCACGGCGGCTCCCCCCTCGACCAGGATGGAAGTGATGCCCGCCTGTCCGAGGTGGACAAGCATTCGATGGAGATCAATCCGGCCGTCGTTGTCAAGCGGCAGGCGATGGACGGCGGCCCCGGCCCGGGCAAGTCGTTCTTCCGCCGCCCCAGGCGCGTCCGGGCCGCAGAAGACCCACGTCGGCGCACTGCTGTGCTGGGAGACCATCCTGGCTTCGGGCTGCAGGCGCAAATGGGTGTCGATGACGATGCGCAGGGGATCACGCTGCGCCTCTTCCTCCGGCAGGCGCGTCGTCAGAGAGGGGTCGTCGATCAGGGCGGTGCCCACCCCGATGCAGACGGCGTCAAGCGTATTGCGCAGCCGATGGGTGCAGAGCCTGGATTGCTCGCCGGTGATCCGTCCCCCCCGGCCAGGGAGATAGGAAATTTTTCCGTCAAGGCTCATGCCCGCCTTCATCACCACCCAGGGCAGGCCGGTCGTGACGTGCTTGTGAAACGGCAGGTTGATCTTCCGGCATTCCTCTTCCAGCACTCCGGTTTCCACCTCAAGACCGCACGACCGCAGGTAGGCGCTGCCCCCTCCTTCAACCCGGGGGTTGGGGTCCGCCATGCCGACCACCACCCTGGCAATGCCGGCGTCCAGAATGGCCCGGGTGCACGGTGGGGTCCGGCCGAAGTGGTTGCACGGCTCCAGGGTCACGTAGAGGGTGGCGCCGGCCGCTGAACCGCCGGCGTCCGCAATGGCGTTCACCTCGGCATGGGGTCCTCCGGCCCGATGATGATACCCGCGGCCGACGACAATCCCGTCCCGGACGACAAGAGCGCCGACGCAGGGGTTCGGCGATGTTCTGCCCTGCCCTTTCCCGGCCTCGTCCAGGGCGAGGCGCATGAAGTCGACATCACGGCGGGTCATGATTTATGTCACTGAAACAATGAAGTATTTCGAGGTCATAAAACCAGGTACGAAGTCCCCTCAAAGAGGGACTGAAATTTTCCGGCTGCCGGTTGCCTGTGCTGCAGCAGAAAGCCTCCCCGGCGGAACCCGCAGAACCGGGTTGTATTGGCAAAAGAACCGGAAGGGGAAATGAATCAGGTGTGCGGATTGTCCTTGTCCTCAAGAAACCCCTTGAGTTCGTCCATGAATTCGTTCACATCCTTGAACTGGCGGTAGACGGAGGCAAAGCGGACATAAGCGACTTCATCAAGCTCGGGCAAGGCTTCCATGACCCACTCCCCAACTTTGCTGGTGGGGACTTCCTTGCCGCCAAAATCCTGGAGCCTGCCTTCAATGGCATCGACAAACCGGTCGATGTCGGCCAGGCTCACCGGCCTCTTTTCGCAGGCCTTTTCCAGGCCGGTGACGATCTTGCCCCGGTCCCACGCCTCCCGGCGGCCGTCCTTCTTGATCAGCATGGGGAGCATCACCTCAATGCGTTCGTAGGTGGTAAAACGCTGGTCGCACTTGCCGCAGGCACGGCGGCGGCGGGTGATGGTCTTATCCTTGTTCAGCCGGGAATCGATCACCTTGTTGTTGAGATGGCCGCAATAGGGGCATTTCATGCTTCCGCCTCCGGAAATCGGGTTATGATGCGCTGGTCATATCGGGATAGAGCGGCAGCCGGGCGCACAATTCCTTCACTTCACTTCTGACCTTTGCTATCTCTTCCGGCGTCCTGAAGCGTATGACCCGGTTGATCCAATCGCCGATCTGCTTCATCTCCCTCTCCTTCAGACCCCGGGTCGTGACCGATGGAGTGCCGATACGGATGCCGCCGGTGACGAAGCGGGACTGTTTGTCAAAGGGGATGGCATTTTTGTTGAGGGTGAGCCCGGCCTGCTCCAGAAACTCTTCGGCCTCTTTGCCGGTTATATCCTTGTTGTTCAGGTCAACCAGCAGCAAATGGTTATCCGTGCCCCCGGAAACGATCCGGAACCCGTCTTTCCGCAGCTGGTCCGCCAGCACGGCAGCGTTTTTCACAACCTGCTGCTGGTAGGCGCGAAAATCCTCCTGCATCGCCTCCTTGAAACCAACGGCCTTGGCGGCGATGACATGGACCAGGGGGCCACCCTGAATGCCGGGGAATATTTTGGAATCGAGCATTTTCGCGTATTTTTCCCTGGCCAGGATCAGTCCGCCGCGAGGGCCGCGCAAGGTCTTGTGGGTGGTTGAGGTGACAAAATCGGCATGAGGGATGGGGGAGGGATGCACGCCGGCCGCCACCAAACCGGCAATATGGGCCATGTCGACCATGAGATAGGCCCCGATTTCATCGGCGATGCGGCCGAACGCTTCAAAATCGATGAACCGCGGATAGGCGCTGGCCCCGGCAACGATCATTTTCGGTTTGTTCTCGAACGCAATGCGGGCAACGCTTTCCATATCGATCACTTCCGATGATCGCTCGACCCCGTAGGAGATAAAATTGAAAAGCTGGCCGGAAAAATTCACCGCGCTGCCATGGGTGAGATGGCCGCCGTGGGCCAGATCCATGCCCAGGACCTTGTCGCCGGGTTTGAGAGTGGCAAAGTAGACGGCCATGTTGGCCTGGCTGCCGGAATGGGGCTGAACATTGGCATATTCGGCGCCGAAAAGCTCGCGGGCCCTGTCGATGGCAAGGGTTTCCACTTCATCGGCATAATCGCAGCCGCCGTAGTATCGGCGATGGGGATAGCCTTCGGCGTATTTATTGGTAAAGATCGACCCCTGGGCTTCGAGTACGGCGGACGAGGCGATATTTTCCGAGGCGATCAGTTCGAGCTGGCTGGTCTGCCGTTCAAGCTCCAGCCTGATCAGTTTGTATATATCAGGATCCGTTTTTTCCAAAGGCGTCATGCTGTGCTTCCTTCACATAAAGTGGGATGAACAACCGGCAGGATCGGCAGCCCGGCAGGTGCGACAAAAAAACCGGTAATCCATTTATACAGGGCTACCGGTCACCATGCAAGGATCGCGTGGTATTTTGCGGGAAATTTCAGCTCAGCTTGGCAAGACGGCGTTGATGCCTGCCGCCGGCAAATTCCGTGGCCACCCAGACCCTGACTATATCCAGGGCGATTTCCGGACCGACAACCCGGCCTCCTAAACACAGGACATTGGCGTCGTTGTGTTCCCGGCTCATCCGTGCCGTGTAGGATTCATGGCAGAGGGCGGCCCGGATGTCCCGATGCCGATTGGCCGCTATGGACATGCCGATCCCGGTGCCGCAGACCAGAATGCCCCGCTCACAGCTCCCGTTGCGGACAAGTTCGCATACCGTATCGGCAAAATCGGGATAATCGACCGATTCTCCGGAATGGCAACCGGCGTCCCGCACTTCATGTCCCTGTTCCCGGAGATAACCGGCAATCAGCCGTTTCAGTTCCAATCCGCCGTGATCGCTGCCGACCGAGATGTTCACGCACTCCTCCCCGCGGACATTACTCCGCGAACCGTTTCATGATAATGACGCCGTTGGTCCCTCCGAAGCCGAAGGAGTTCGACATGGCGGCGTTGATCCTCTTCTCCCGGGCCGTATTCGGCACATAGTCCAGATCACAGTCAGGGTCGGGATTGTCCAGGTTTACCGTCGGGGGAATGATGCCGTGGTGCAGGGTCAGGGCGGTAAAGGCCGCTTCTATCCCCCCTGCTCCGCCAAGCATGTGCCCGGTCATGGATTTTGTCGAACTGATGCAGAGCCTGTAGGCATGTTCCCTGAAGACGGTCTTGATGGCCAGAGTCTCGCATTTATCGTTGAGCGGCGTCGAGGTGCCGTGGGCGTTGATATAATCGATGTCCTCGGGATTCATGCCCGCATCCTGCAGGGCCCTTTGCATGCATCTGGCGCCGCCCTCCCCGTTTTCCGGCGGGGCCGCGATGTGATACGCATCGCTGGACTGGCCGTAGCCGGCCATTTCCGCGTATATGACCGCGCCGCGCCTGAGCGCGTGCTCAAGCTCTTCAAGGATGATGATGCCGGAGCCTTCGGCAATGATAAAACCGTCCCGGTCCCGGTCAAAGGGGCGTGACGCCCTCCGGGGGTCGTCATTCCGGGTCGACAGAGCCTTCATTGCCGCGAAGCCTCCCACCGCGAGGGGGCAGATAACCGACTCGGTTCCCCCGGTAATGGCCACATCACAATCCCCGTAGGCAATGCTCCTGAACGCTTCGCCGACGGCATGGGTGCCGGCGGCGCATGCCGTCGACAGCGCCAGGTTCGGCCCCCTGGCATTGAACCGCATGGAAATGTGTCCCGAAGGCATATTGGGAATGATGCGGGGGATCAGGAAGGGGGTAATGCGTTTGGGCCCTTTTTCCATGTACACTTGATGGTAGTGCTCGATGGTCGACAGCCCGCCGATGCCGCAGCCGGTAATAACGCCGACGCGGTCGGCTTCGGCCGCCGATAAAGATAAGCCGCTGTCGCCAACGGCCATTTCGGCGGCGGCGATCGCATATTGCACAAACAGGTCCAGGTTTTTGACCTGTTTGGCGTCGAAGTATTTCTCCGGTTCAAAACCCTTGACTTCCGCGGCAATCCTGGCGGCCTGATCGGAGGCATCAAACCGCGTGATCAGGTCAATGCCCGAACGGCCGTTGACCAGGCTGTCCCAGGTTGCCTCGGTGTCAGTCCCCAGCGGGGTCACCAGACCGATACCGGTTACGACTACCCTTCGTTTCACTGACGGACTCCGTGCTTAACCCTGCAGTTTCTTGACAAAGTCAATGGCATCCTGCACCGTGGTGATCTTCTCGGCTTCCTCGTCGGGAATCTCCACGTCGAACTCCTCTTCCATGGCCATGATAAGTTCGACCAGGTCAAGGGAGTCGGCTCCCAGATCGTCCACAAACGAAGCCCCGGGAACAACCTTGTCCTTGTCCACACTCAGCTGCTCCACAATGATGTCAATCATTTTGCTTTCAACCGCCATTTTTTTCTCTCCTCTGAAATTGTCTCTGTTGCTTGTTGTTGTTTGCAGTTCAACCCGGGAAGTGTTTCCCTGTTGTCTTCATTCTTCCACCATATCATCAAGGCTCCCGACTGTCCGCCTCCCTTCCGGCACGCGGCCCGGGGCCTCCGCCGGTCAGCTTCCCATGTACATGCCGCCGTTGACATGCAGGGTCTGGCCGGTAATATAACCGCTGTCCGGCGAGGCGAGAAAAGCGACGGCGGCGGCGACATCCTCCGGCTGTCCCAGCGTTCCCAGGGGGATTTGGGCCCGAATGGCCTCCCGGATGTCCTCGGTCAGGCTGCTGGTCATGTCGGTGACAATGTAGCCGGGAGCGACGCAGTTGACCGTAATGCTGCGTCCGGCCAGTTCCCGGGCCATTGCTCTGGTCATGCCCACCAGCCCGGCCTTGGCCGCGGCATAGTTGACCTGTCCGGCGTTGCCGAGAAAGCCTATCACCGACGTCATGTTGATGATCCGGCCCCATCTCTTCTTCATCATCCCTTTCATGGCCGCCTTGCTGCAGGTAAACGCCCCCTTGAGGTTCGTGTCCATGACCTGGTCCCAATCCGAGGTCTTCATCCTGGCCATCAGACCGTCCCGGGTGATGCCCGCATTGTTGACCAGAATATCCACCGCTTCATGGGCGGCGGCGATATCCTTCATCCCGCTCTCCACCGCGGCCGGATCGGCGACATCGAAAGGGGCGAGAAAGGCCGTTCCCCCTTCCCCGCGAATACGGTTCAGGGTATCCTCGGCGGCGCTGCTGTTGCGCACGTAATTGATGCCGACCACCGCCCCCATGCGGGCGAGCCGCAGGCAAACCTGCTGTCCGATCCCCCTGCCGCCGCCGGTGACAAGGGCCGTCTTTCCTGTCAGTGTCATTTTCCCCGATTCTCCCTGATTCGCCGGGTCAGCAGCGGCACGATCTCAAAAAGATCGCCCACCAGGCTGTAGGTCGCAATATCGAGAATAGGGGCATTCTCGTCCTTGTTGATCGCGACGATGGTTTTTGCCGACTGCATGCCCACCGTATGTTGAATAGCCCCGGAAATGCCGCAGGCAATATAGAGCTTGGGGCAGACCGTCTTGCCGGTCTGGCCGACCTGGTGCGGATAGGATATCCAGCCCGAATCAACCGCCGCCCTGGAGGCCGCGACGGCACCGCCCAGTTCCTCGGCCAGCCCGCGGATCAGTTCAAATCCCTTTTCACTGGCAAGGCCGCGGCCGCCGGCGACGAGGATCTCAACCTCCTGGATGTTGACATTATCCTGCTCGCTGCGGACCGATTCAAGAACCTCGACCCGGGAGCGGTAGACCCCGTCGTCAAGTTCGACGAGGATCACCTCGCCGGGGCGGGCGGGGTCCGGCTCCGGCGGTGCCATGACTTTCGGCCGGACCGTGGCCATCTGCGGCCTGGAATTGGGGCAGACAATGGTCGCCATGATGTTGCCGCCGAAGGCCGGTCTGGTCTGGAGCAGCATCCCGTCCTCGGAACGGATGGACAACTGGGTGCAGTCCGCGGTCAGCCCGGCATTGAGGGCATTGGCCACCTGGGGGATGAAGGACCTGCCGATGGCGGTCGCGCCCGCCAGCACCACCTCGGGGCGCCGGGCGCGAATCAACTCCTCAAGGACCCTGCCGTAGACGTCTTCACGGAAATGCTCCAGCTCCGGATTATCGACCACATACACAAGGTCGGCGCCGGAAGCGATCAATGGGCCGGCGGCTTCCTCCACTCCGGACCCCATCAGAACCGCACTCAGCGGAACCCCGCGCTGCTCGGCAAGTGTTCGGCCGATTCCCAGCAGTTCAAAGGATACCGGGGCGATTTCGCCATGGCGGAATTCGGCGACCACCCATATGCCGGACCATTCACCAAGTTCGACGCCGGTCTCCTTTGCAGCCCCCTCGATATGCAGGGCCCCGGGTTCGCAGGTTTCAACGCAGGCGCCGCACAGGGTGCAGGTGTCGTGCACCACCGCGCAGCCGTCCTCGACCGAAATGGCGCCAAAGGCGCAGTTTTCCTCACAGACTCCGCAGCCTATGCATTTTTCCTTATCAACGATGAGCATGAAGTGTTTCCTGAGAGATCTCCCGATCGCCTGGTGCGATCATCTTTTACCTGCATCCGGGCCGGTGCGGCAGGGGCGGCGGCAACGGCCGCCCTTCGGGCCTACAGGTAGGCCTTCAGCCGCTCGACGAGCTGCTCGATCTGCTCCTCAACGGTCCCGGTAAATACCGTACGATTCCCGCGCGGGGGAGGCGTAAACACGCTGACGACCTGGGTCGGAGAGCCGGCAAGCCCGATGCACTCCTTTTCCGCCCCGATATCGGCCGCGGTCAGCACCTTGATTTCGGCCTTTTTCGCTTTCATCTTGCCCCGCAGGGAGGGAACCCGCGGTTCATTGATATTCTTGACCACGGTCAGCAGGGCCGGCAGGGGCAGCCGGACAACATCGAAGCCGTCGTCCATCATGCGCTCCACTACCATCTCTCCGCCGGCCAGGGATCTGATTTTCTGCACGCAGGTGACGTACGGCCGATCAAGCTGACAGGCAAGCCCCGGACCGACCTGGGCGGTATCCCCGTCGATGGCCTGCTTGCCGCACAAAACCAGGTCAAAGCTGCCGAGGGAGGTAATCGCCCTGGCCAGGGTATAGGACGTTGCCCAGGTGTCTGCACCGGCAAAGGCCCTGTCGGAGATCAGCACTCCTTCGTCGGCTCCGCAGGAAATGGCCTCCCTCAGGACGGCTTCGGCCTGGGGCGGGCCCATGGAAATGGCGGTGACCGTCCCCCCGGCTTCTTCCTTGATGCGGACAGCCTCTTCCAGCGCATGCCGGTCGAACGGGTTCATGATGGATGCCACCCCTTCCCGGGCCATGGTGTTGGTCTTCGGATCAAGCCGGACATCCTTGGTGTCGGGGACCTGTTTGATACAAACTATGATGTTCATTCTCTGGCGCTTCGTTTTCAGAAGTTAAATGGTGTATTCCCTGTTCAGCTCCTGGCCGACCACATTGCGCTGGATCTGGTTGGTCCCTTCATAGATCTGCAGAATCTTGGCGTCGCGCATCATCTTTTCCACCGGATACTCTTTCATGTAGCCGTAGCCGCCGAGGACCTGGACCGCGTCCGTGGTCACCTTCATGGCCATGTCGGTGGCAAAGACCTTGCACATCGATGAAGCTTTGCTCATGTTCCTGGGGTTGTTGTCGATATGACGGGCGGCCGCATAGACCAGGGCCCTGGCCGCCTCAAGCTGAATGGCCATGTCGGCCAGCATGTGCTGGACGGCCTGGAACGAAATGATCGGCTTGCCGAACTGGATACGCTGCTTGGCATAGGTTACAGCTTCGTCGAGGGCCGCCTGGGCCAGGCCGACGCCCAGGGAGGCGATCCCCGGCCGCGACACATCCAGGGTCTTCATGACCGTGATGAAGCCCGTTCCCTGCCGGCCCACCAGCCGGTCCCTGGGAATGCGGCAGTCATTCATTATCAGCTCCCGGGTGGCGGAGGCGCGGATCCCCATTTTGTTTTCCTTCTTGCCGTAGGAAAAACCGGGATCGCCGTCTTCAACGATAAAAATGGACGCCCCGCGGGCACCCTTGGAGGGGTCGGTGATGGCGACGATGGAGTAGATCTGCGATTCCCCGCCGTTGGTGATCCACTGCTTGGTGCCGTTCAGCACCCATTCATCGCCGTCCAGCACCGCCGTGGTCTGCACCCCGGAGGCGTCACTGCCGGCGTTGGCCTCGGTCAGGCCGAATGCCGCCCATTTTCTGCCCGCGGCGATGTCGGGCATGTACTTTTCCTTCATTGATTCGCTGCCGGCGATGAGCACCGGAAAAATACCCAGGGCGCTGGCCGCGTAACTGGTGGCGACGCCGACGCAGCCGCGGGCCAACTGCTCCAGGGCCAGCACGATCTCGAAGCAGCCGCCGCCGAAACCGCCGTACTGCTCGGGTACGAATATGCCAAACAGGTCGGCCCTGGCCATGTCCTGAAGAATATCGGTCGGGAACTCGTTCTTTTCGTCGAGTTCGGCCCGCCTGGGGAGGATCTTTTCATCGGCGATCTCCCGGGCGGTGTCCACGATCATCTGTTGTTCTTCCGTTAACAAGTAATCCAAGGTCATCTCCCCTTACCATTGCATGAGCATTGATCCCCAGGTAAATCCGCCGCCGAAGGAACAGAACAGGAGCAGATCTCCGCGCCGCAGTATTCCCTCTCTGTTCGCTTCGTCGAGGGAAATGGGAATACTTGCAGCCGACGTATTACCATATTTATCCACGTTAATATAGACCTTTTCCCGTGGAACGCCGAGACGTTCCATGAGCTTGTTCAATATGCGGATATTGGCCTGATGGGGTATCATCAGGCTGATGTCGCTGATTGTCACGCCGTTTCTGTCCAGCAGTTCGACAACCGCTTCCTCCATGGCCTTGACTGCATACTTGAAGACGTCCCGGCCGATCATCTGGATATAGCAGCCGTTATGATCATTCTGGACAAGATCGGGGTTGAGACTTGCCGGCCCGTGCATGTACAGCAGATTCCACAATCTGCCGTCGGAGCGGAGAATGGCGTCGACCACGCCCCGGCTCCCCTCGCGGGAGGACATCACGCAGGCCCCGGCGCCGTCGCCGAAAAGTATGCACGTGTTGCGATCCTGCCAGTTGACCCGGGCGGAGAGGGTTTCCGATCCGATCAGCAGTATTTTCATGTCCGGCCGGCTGACCACATACCTGTCGGCCAGATCCAGACCGTACAGAAAACCGGTGCAGGCGGCATTGATGTCGTAGGCATGAGCGTTGTCGGCGCCGATCTCCGCCTGGACGAAACAGGCGCTGGAGGGCATCATCATATGCGCCGTCATGGTGGCCACCACCAGCAGATCGATCTCTTCCGCCTTCAGGCCGGCCATGTCCAGCGCCTTGCGCGCCGCCCCGGCGGCTATCCGGTAGTTTTCCTCTCCCCTGCCGGCTATGCGCCGTGTATGAATGCCCGTCCTGGTCGTTATCCATTCATCGGACGTATTGACCATTTTTTCCAGGTCGGAATTCGTCAGCCGCCTTTGCGGAAGGTATGAGCCGGTTCCAAGTATCGAGGCATGTTTCATCTTGTTTTACCGGGCAGCGGCTCAGACGGTCTGTTCTTCCAGAGCCTGGATGATGGACTCGTTGACTTTGTTGCGCACCATATTCGCGGCAACGACTATGGCGTTCTTGATGGCGACGGAATTGGATTTACCGTGACTGACGATGCCGGTGCCGTTGATGCCCAGCAGAGGGGCCCCGCCATATTCAGCGTAATCAACCCTTTTGCGGAAATTGTTGAACGCATGGCGAATGAGCAGATAGCCAAGCTTGGCACGCACTGACTTTTCGATTTCGCTTCTGAGCATCTGCATGGCGGCATCGGCGAGCCCTTCACTGACCTTGAGCGAGACGTTGCCGACAAAGCCGTCACAGACGATCACGTCAACATTGCCCTGATAGACATCCCGCCCTTCCACATTGCCGATGAAATGCAACTTGCTCGCTCCCAGCAGCTCGTGGGCCTCTTTGACCAGTGTATTGCCTTTGCCCGCCTCCTCGCCGATGCTGAGCAAGCCGACCCGCGGCCGGTCAAGCTTCAAAATCTTGCTGATGCATGACGACGCCATGATGGCGAACTGGAAAAGATGCTGGGGCCGGCAATCCACATTGGCGCCGAGATCCATGATCATGACGGGATTCTTCAGAGTCGGAAAAAGACTGGCGATGCCCGGCCGGGACACGCCCTTCAGCCGGCCCAGCTTCTTTATGGCTGAGGCCATGGTTGCCCCGGAATTTCCAGCCGAGACAACGGCGTCCGCCATACCCGCCTTGACAAGTTCGAAGCCGACCATGATGGTTGAGTTTTTTTTCCTTCGTACCGCATCAACCGGAGTCTCATGCATGGTTATGGTCTCGGGTGCGTGTTCGATGTGCAGCCGTCGTCCAATATCATCGCTCATCCCAAGGGTGGCGAGCTGCCGGGTCAGGAAGTCTGAGGGCCCAAGCAGGATAATCTCGAAATCCTTGT
>JALHJD010000359.1 GCA_022837185.1 Desulfobacteraceae bacterium | reverse complement strand
TCGCAACGATCAGCGCATAGGCCGTCTTTTGGAGCGAAACGAATTGGCCGCCGGCAGCAAACCCCGCGTTCAGTTCACAGGTGAAAACACCCTCCCGGTCAGGGGCGAGGACATCGTAGGGCACGACAACCGAGCCGCCGGCCTGGAGCGGAAAGGTTACGATCCAGGGGTATTCAACGATCCATTCTTCCAGCAGCGGATCAAAGATCAAGATATCCGGAGGGCACTCGATACGCAGCTCGAGGTCGAGATCGAGCCCCGGACTTGCCATCTCAACGGCATAAGACCTGATCTGATGCGGGACGAGGTGGTCCGGATAAGCTCCAGGCTGGTGCACGAATTCCACGGCCTTACGGAGCAGTTCCGCCAACTGTTCCCCATTCGCGTCATCCCTTGCTTCGCACGGATCAAATGCCGCGTAAACGGTTCGTCCCAGGCCATATTCATGCAGGACGATTGCCGGAGAGTCACACTCCCTGTTATTCTTCCTTGCCCCGCTGCCCCCTCCATGGCCGCAGCCATCAATGAACCAGGCGACGATGTCCGCGTTTTCCGCGGTTTCAACCAGAACGGGCTGTCCTTCCATGGTGAACGCCCCGGCACCGGCCACGGCGCTTTCCGCCAGCGTTATTGTCACGACCTGCGGGGGAAGCACTCCCCTGGCCGTCACGCCGAGGAAGGCGTCATGATGGTCGTGATGACCGTTGCTGCCGTCATCGTGCAGATGATCTCCGGGCACATTCCAGCCCAAGGATATCAGGCCCGTTCCGGAGTACACTTTTTCCCGCAGTTCCCGGTCATGATGATCGGTCAGCTGCTGCCTGTTGCCGATGATCAGGATATCCGTGTAGAATGGATTCCGCAGTTCACGTTCAAATTCATCGCGGCTGCAGGCAATCATGGTGTAATCCGCTGCCTGCTCGAAGACGTTTTCCAGCAGAGCATCCAGGGAGCACCCCGGTCCGCATATTCGCTGCTGGTGCGGTGAGCCGTCTCCCTGTCCCTTCTCTCCGCCGCGGCCACCGCCACTCTCATCCGCCGCGCAGCCGGCCGGTTTACTGTTGAGCCAGACAAGCAGGTTTGTCCGGTCAAGGGGGCTGTTGTCCCCTTCCACGGCCGGCAGAACCTCGAACGAATCTTCAGCCAGTTTCCTGGCTTCGCCGTCCGGCTGTGAAACTTCCAGCACTGCCCTGTAAGGCCCCACCTGCAACTCCAGGGTTGATAGCTCCAGGCTGCCTTCGACCGACGATCGGGGAGCGACCCGGGATGTCGTGACCGCCTCATTGATGACGGAATCGGCCGCGTCGTCGTGAACGGCCACCCTGATGTCCAAACTGTCCAGGGTTTTGCCGCAGCGGTTGACGACGGTATAATCAAACACCGCATCCTGACTGTAATACAGCGGTGAGGGCGATACGCGCAGCATTCCTTCAAGATCGGCAAAGCCACTGCACAGTTCGACCACGACACCCACCGCTACCGGTTCCGAAATATTGCCGGCCCTGTCCCGACCCCTGAAGCTGATGATCCGTCTGCCGTCTTCCTCTTCGGCAGGCGTCCAGAGGACAGCGTAGAAATTACTCGCCGGATCACCCGCCGGCATCCGCCGCCATTCCCCTTGGTTGATCCGATATTCGACCATTTCCACACCTGTTGCGTCATCTGTGACGGAAACCGCCAACTCCACCGGTTCTTCAACAACGGTTCCTTCCAGAGGGGAAATAATCGAGACAACCGGCGGCTGGCTGTCGGCAAGCTCGAAGCCGGCGGCGGCAAGGACAAGCTCTCCGGCCCCATGCCGGGCCTTCAGGGTGAGCTCGTAGTCCCCCACCATCATCCCGTCCGTGGCAAGCGGCAGACTGCCTGAAACCGTCTGCCCTTTCAGCAGGGCAATGGTCTCCGTCAGGACCGGGTTCCGGGCCATGGACGGGGATGTCAGGACCATTTCAACAGCCAGTCCAGTAATGTCGAAATTGCCGTTATTGGAAACCGACCAGCCGACCGTCACTGGATCGCCGCAGGGAACGGGTGACA
>JALHJD010000358.1 GCA_022837185.1 Desulfobacteraceae bacterium | reverse complement strand
GGCCGATCATGGGCATGCCTATAACAATCACCCCGGTCGCTCAATAGCCGAGAAGGTATTCCTCGATACTATAAAACGCGGAAGGAGAAGGAATGAAGACTATTCTTTGCGCCAGAGGAGCAGAAGCATGAAAGTAAAAGAGATCATGAACCCGATAACCGACCACCTTTCGCCCGAGGACACCCTGCAGAGCGCGGTGGTAAAGATGCGGACAACGGTGCGCGAGGACCGTCCCGGCGTCAAGGGACTGGTGGTGCTGAACGAGCGGGGGGAACTGGTCGGCGTTCTGACCATCAAGGATGTACTGCGCGCCGCCATTCCGGTCTACCTGGACACCCGGCTCTCCAAGCTTTCCTGGGACGGGATGCTGGAGGAAATGGCCAGGAAGGTGGCCTGCCGCAGAGTGAAGGAGTTCATGTCGAAACGGCTGGTGACCGTGCCCGAGGACGCACCGCTCATGGCCTGCGCCGACCTGCTCATCCAGGAGAAGATGCAGCGGCTGCCGGTGCTGAACAAGGACAACAGGGTAGTCGGAATTGTCTATATCAAGGACATCTTCAACGTCGTCTCTCAGATATTCCTGGATCAGGAGAAATGCAAGCTATGAGCCCCGAAATCGCAACCCCGACGCAATTTGACACAACGTTCTGGATCGCGACCACGATCTTCATCGTGGCGTACGGGATCATCATTTCCGAAAAGATCCACAAGACTATTGTGGCGGTCTGCGGCGCCTCCCTGATGCTGATCCTGCATATTCTCGACCAGCACGAGGCCTTTCACCTCGAGGAGTTCGGCGTGGACTGGAACGTCATTTTCCTGCTGATCGGCATGATGACCATCATCAACCTCATGAAACCCACCGGCTTGTTTGAATACATCGCCATCAAGAGCGCCAAGCTCGCCAAGGGAGAGCCGCTGCGGATCATGATGATCTTTGCCGTGGTGACCGGGGTTCTGAGCGCCCTGCTCGACAACGTCACCACCGTGCTGCTGATCGCCCCGGTCACCCTGTTCATCTGCGACGCTCTGGACGTCGATCCCATTCCCTACCTGATCATGGAGGCCATCGCCTCCAATGTCGGCGGCACCGCCACCCTGATCGGCGACCCGCCCAATATCATGATCGCCTCCAAGGCCAAGCTCACCTTCATGGACTTCATCTACCACCTGGCCCCGGTGGTGATCGTACTGATGGTTGTCCTGATCGGCGTGATCAAGGTGGTGTTCACCCCGAAGCTGAAATCCTCGCCGAAGCTCAGACAGCGGGTGCTGGCCATGGACGAGCGGGCGGCGATCACCGACCCGGTGATGCTGAAAAAATCCCTGTTCGTCCTCGCCGTGGTGCTGCTTGGTTTTGCCTTTCACGGGGCCCTGCACTATGAACCGGCGACGGTCGCCCTGTTCGGCGCCGGACTGCTGCTTCTCCTGTCGAAAACCAAGGAACCGCACCATATTCTGGCCGAGATCGAATGGCCGACCCTGTTCTTCTTCATCGGCTTGTTCATCATCATCGGCGGGGTAGTCAAGGTTGGGCTGATCAGCTGGATGTCGATCAAGATGCTGGCGATTACCCAGGGCAACCTGCTGGGAACGAGCATGCTGCTGTTGTGGTTCTCGGCCATCGCCTCGGCCGTCATCGACAACATCCCGTACGTCGCCACCATGAACCCTCTGATCATCGACATGGCCGGGCAGTTGTGGCCGGAGGAAACGGGCATCGCCCTGCTGCAGCACCCGGACCTGATGCCCCTGTGGTGGTCGCTGGCTCTCGGCGCCTGTCTGGGCGGCAACGGCACCCTGATTGGGGCCTCGGCCAACGTCATCGTCGTCGGCCTGGCGGAAAGGCAGGGAAAAAAGATATCCTTTTTCCGCTTCTTTGCCTACGGCACGCCGATCATGCTGCTGACCGTGCTCATTTCTACGGTCTATATCTGGCTCCGGTACTACGTGTTCTGAGATCGCCGCAACATTTGCCGGGGCGATAGCCATGCTCGGACAGTTTGCACGTTTTGGCGTTGGAAATCGGGACCGGCGGG
>JALHJD010000357.1 GCA_022837185.1 Desulfobacteraceae bacterium | reverse complement strand
GCCGCCATGCGCAAGTTGGTTCACATTGCCTTTGGTGTTTATAAAAATCATACCCCGTATCAGCCACAAAATCCTTGACGGGAAAAACGGTATCTACGCGGTCGCTACCTGATATATATAGTGGTCATTCGACCGGGGGAAGAAATCGGCCGGGCGGGCGGAGACGGGATATTTGTTTTCACATGCATATGCAAAATTCCCCATGAATAACATAATGATAGATTTAAGGATGCAGGTTGGGGTTGAGTTGACGAACCCCAACAATTGCCGAGGGATTGTGTAGGGGGCCACGAGTTCACCTCAAGCTTCGTATCATTTATTTGAACCGACAGGCCGTCAGGCTTCCAACTTCAGGCTGCCGACTGACGTCTGATGACTGCCAACTTTCAGTATCGGTGGAATTCCCCTCATCCGCCCTCCGGGCACCTTCTCCCCAAAGGAGAAGGGTGTTGAAAGGTTGGCTCATTCGGCTTCTGTCTTCCGGCTTATGGCATGGGAGGGTGAGAGGGTTTTCAAGGCCATCAGTCGCGCAGGTCGGGGTGAGCCTCGGGAACCTTGACAACTTCCCGCAACTTGGTGTCGGGCTTCGCGAGTTCAGCCTAACTCCGCACCACAGAGAATTATTGGCGGTATGCAAATAAAAAAGATGCCGGCGGAATGTCGTTCCGCCGGCATCTTTCAATTTGGTGGGTTTTCAGACTGGTTGTCAGGTCAGGAAAGTGATCAGTCCTGAACGTGACACTTGTTGCACAGTGAACGCTGGGCCTCCCCGTACTTGGCTACCACATCGATGGCCATGCCGTCGCCGTAATACGCAACACCGCTGGCCGGAACGCCGGTGGCGCTCGGGTTGAGCACCGCCGACTTGGCAAGCTGATCGGTCTCAAAGTCCCAGCGGCCCATGTTGTTGAAGGCCGAGGCATGGGCGCGGTGGCAGGAGAGGCACATGACCCGCTCTATACCATTGGTCGGACCGTTGGTGCTGGTAACGTTCAGGAGGGCTTGAATGGTCGTGCCGAGTTCAAAGGGGACCAGCGGATCCCATGCTGTGGCCGGGCTGCCGGTGAAGTCGCCGGTTTTCACGTAGCTGTTGTAATTGGTATCATAGCCGTCCTTGCTCAGCAGGACCGAGGTCGGATGCTTGCCGAGCATGGAGTCGGGGTCTGTCACCAGGTAGTCTGTATGGCAGTTGGCGCACCATTCCGACATGCCGAATCCATACCGCACCTGGTAGCCGTTGGAACCGTTGGCCAGCGCGACGGGTGCGTTATAGGTAAAGGCATAGCCGTCATTGAGGTTGTGACCGGCCTCGTACATGGAGTCGCCGAGGAGGCGGTAGTTGCCCTTGATGGTGCCGGCAGGGGCCCCGGCGGCATAGGAGCCTGATGCGCCGACCGGCAGCGAGCCACCGGCTGTGCCGTCAAGGACCTGGCCATGGGCGTCGTGGCAACTGGTGCAGCCGAGCAGTGAGGCGTCGTATGTGCCGCCGGGCGCCGCGCTCAGGGTGCCGTCCGCGGCCAGGCCGAAGTCGACGGCGATTATGTTGTGGCCGGCATTGTCGCCTGCGTAGGAATTGGCCGGGGCGCTGGAGCGGGGCGCCAGTTGATACTCGTTGGAGAGCCAGCCGAAGTCGCCCCCGCTGTTCAGGTTGGAGCCGTCGGCGCTGTTGATGTGGTAGCCGCCAGAGCCGTTATGGCAGTTCAGACAGGTGGAACTGGCATCCGAACCCTTCATCAGGGCTTCGTTCGGACTGCCGGAGATCGGGTTTTCCGGGGAGTTGTGCATGGAGTGGCACCCGTCGCAATGGGCGACGCCGCCGCCATGGAAGGCCATCGCCGAACCGGCGGCCATGACGAACATGCCCACTGCCGCTCCCAGAAAATAATTTTTTGCTTTCATGAACCCCTCCTGAATTAAGTTTTTTGCACCTGTCGTGTGTTGCCCATCAAGATGCTGTGATCTCTCTGAACATTGTCAGGGCAATACTTTCTGAAACCGCTGGCGCTTTCCCCTTTTGTTCTTGATGTTTCGATTTTTTTGACGGCT
>JALHJD010000356.1 GCA_022837185.1 Desulfobacteraceae bacterium | reverse complement strand
ACGGAGAGAGACGAGCGGTCGTATTTGTTGTAGTCCGGAAATCGCCAGAGCATGGTGAACATGGCCGGAATGCCGAGGATGTGCGTAATCCTGTGTTCCGCGATTGCCTCGAAGCACTTCTTAGGATCGAAGTCCATCACCACCATCGTGCCGCCCATGAAGATGGTGGTCGCCAGGACCTCGGTGGTGCACGCGATGTGCGAAGGCGGCAGGTTGTTGAGAAAGATCGTGCCGGCGTCGATCATGGAAAAAACGCCGAACGTGACATTTTGCGTCAGGATGTTTTCATGGCAGATGAGCGCCGGCTTGGGCGAACCGGTGGAGCCGGTCGTGAAGATGATCAGGCAGGGATCCCGCTTGACCACAAGACTTCTGGCTTTTGAAACCGCCTGCGGCGTCCGGCCGTCGGCCGGGATGTTTCCGACAAACGATTGGATGCCGACGGCGCCCGTAAGCAGGCTCTCCGCTTGATTTTCTACCTGTACCCAGGTTTTGACCGACGGCGTGTTCTTCATGATCTCCGCCATCATCGGGCGGAAATCGGCGGCGGGCGTCTTGCCCAGAAAAAAGACGGCCCGGGGATTCATCCGATCCATGGCATACTGGATTTCGGCGCCCTTGAGACGCACATCCAGCGGGGCAATGATAAGCCCGATCCGGTAGCAGGCGTACATCAGGTAAATAAGCTCTTCCGTAAGCGTCATCACGGTCGCGACAATGTCGCCTTTTTTCAATCCTGCGGACAGCAGTTTTGTCGCATACGCGTTTGTGGCCGCGTCAAACTGCCGCCAGGTGATTTTTTTGCCGGTGGCGTGCATGATGAAGGCCACCGTGTCCGGTTTTTCCTCGGCGTAGCGCGCCACGCAGTCGGCGCAATTGGGAACGATGTCTTGCAAAAGTCTGTCCGCTCGGTTCAGTAAATGTTGGGGAATGGGCATTACAATAAACCTCCTTCGTGTTAATTTTTTATTGCAGGCGGGCGCCTGTTTTCTGATGGTCGGTTTCCTCAAACGGCGGGGATGTCCATCCGTAGGCCAGCGCCAAGAGCCGCACGGGATGCCAGGCGGCAACGCCGCTCAGGTGTTCAATCTGCATCCGGCAGCCGGGGCATTCGGTCAAAACCACGTCCGGGCGCGCCTCCCGGATCCCGCGCGCCAGCGCGGCGCCGATGGCGGTGCCCCACCCGTCGAAGCGCACCTCGTGCCCGAAGACCAGCAGCACGCCTGTCAGCACCGATGGTAAATGTCCGCAAAACACCGGTTTGAGATGTCCTCCCGACAAAGCTGGTGCATCCTTGTGTTGTGTCAAGAAGCAAGGAAAGCGCCATGCTCAACCGAGAGGACTGGCTCATGATACGCGAAATGCGAGAAAAGGGGTGTTATCTCCGTGAGATTGCCGAAGAAGTGGGATGCTCGGAGCGAACCGTGCGTCGGGCGCTGCTGCGCGGTGGGCCGCCGCCGCGACGGCGAAGCGGGATTCGGTCCAGCAAACTCGACCCTTACAAGGCGCAAGTGGATCGGCTGCTTGCCGAAGGGGTCTGGAACGCCACGGTGATCTTTGCCGAGATCCAGGCGATGGGCTACCGCGGCGGGATCAGTATTCTGCGTGACTACATTCGACCCAAGCGAGCGTTGAGAAAGCCCAAGGGCACGGTGCGCTTTGAGACCGCGCCGGGGCGGCAATTGCAAAGCGACTGGGGGCAGATCGAGACCGAGGTGGGTGGGCGATTGCTGCGAGTTCATTTCGCGGTCAATACCTTGGGCTATTCGCGGCGCTTTCATGTCTGGGCGGCCCCGTGTGAGGATGCCGAACACACCTACGAGGGGCTGATTCGCGCTTTCGAACACTTTGGCGGCGTGCCGGGTGAAGTCTGGGTGGACAACCAGAAAGCAGCGGTGCTTGCCCACGGGCTCGATGGAGGCGTGCGGTTCAATCCGGGCTTTTTAGCGCTTGCCGCACACTATGGGTTTCGCCCCAAGGCCTGCCGACCGCACCGGCCGCAGACCAAAGGGAAAGACGAGCGGATGGTGCGCTACGTCAAAGAGAACTTCTTTCAGCGCCACC
>JALHJD010000355.1 GCA_022837185.1 Desulfobacteraceae bacterium | reverse complement strand
AGTCGCAGAGGTCATTGAGCCATGATTGATTGTGACTGGTGATGACCAGAGTTGTTCCCCACTCCTTCCTGGCGAGGAGAATGGCCCGGCGGATTGCCCGGGCGCTTTCCATGTCCACGCTGGCGGTGGGCTCGTCGAGCAGGAGGCAGAGAGGTTTGAGCACCAGCCGGGCGGCAAGGGCGACCCGTTGTGCCTCGCCGCCGGACAACTGGTGCCATTGCCTGGCGGCAAAGGAGGAATCGAGCCCGACCAGGTCCATGGCGGCGGCGACGTTGTCCCGCAACCCGGTTTTCCGGCCGCGAATTTTCAGGCCATAGGCAATATTGTTGAAGACGTTGCGGGTGAGCAGGTGCGGGACCTGGGGCAGCATGGTTATCTGTTGATGCGCTTCGGCGTCAAAGGGCAGGACGGCCCGGCCCTGGAAATAAACCGTTCCTGACGTACATCTTTCGGACAGCGACAGTATCTTGAGCAGGGTGCTCTTGCCGCTGCCGTTGGGGCCGGAAAGACCGGTTATGGTGCCCGGGTCAATGGACAGCTCCGCGACGTCAAGGACGGTGCGGTCGTTGTACACCTGCCGGACATCCCGCAGCCGGAGCAGGGGTTCCCTGGTCATGTCCTGCGCCGCAGAAAGGAGAGGGAAAAGCTGATGACAAAGGCAATGGCCAGGAGGACCAGGCCGAGGGCGATGCCGGAAGCAAATTGTCCCTTGTTGGTTTCCAGGGCAATGGCCGTGGTGATGGTCCGGGTGTCCCACTTGATGTTGCCGCCCACCATCATTGAGATCCCCACCTCGGTCAGGACCCGGGCCGAGGCCGTAATCGCGGCGATGAGGATGCCGAGGCGCGCCTCCACCACGCTGGTCAGGAATATCTGTTTCTGCGAGGAGCCGAGGGAGATGAGGGTCAGGCGCAGGGAGCGGTCGAGGCTTTCCACCGCCGTTGCGGTCAGGGCGATGACCACCGGCAGGGCGAGGATGGTCTGGCCGACCGCGATGCCGGTCAGGGTAAAGAGCAGGCCGAACTCGCCCAGCGGCCCCCGGTTGGAGATGAAGGCATAAACCAGGAGGCCGATGAAGACGGTGGGCAGGGAGAGCAGGGTGTCGACCACGGTCCGCACCCCTTTCTTGCCCGGAAAGTTGAGGTAGCCGAGCAGATATCCCAGGGGAATGCCGATCAGCAGGCTGACGGTCATGGACATGGAGGCGGCCTGGACCGTGGCCCAGACCGCCGAGTAGGTCTCCTGGTCGCCCTGCAGGAGCAGGACGAAAGCTTTTGCCAAGCCTTCAAGGATAAATTCCATTCCCAAACCCACGGGTATGATTGAGAGTTAATTTCCCTCAGCGTTGGGGAAGAAGAGCTGTTTGCCTTCCAGCTTGAAAGCGGCGATGGCGTTCTGTCCTTCCTTACTGACCAGCCAGTCGCCGAACTTGCGGGCAAGTTCCTGCTGGGCCTTGGGGCAGCGTTCCGGGTTCACCTCGATGACGGAGTACTGGTTCAGCAGCTTCTGGTCACCCTCGGAGAGAATCCTGAGAGGCGGGTTGCCGCCGAGGTTGGCTTCGTAGGAGATGTAGGTGCCGCGGTCGGTCAGGGTGTAGCCGGTCTGCTCGCCGGCGATATTGATGGTGGCAAGCATCCCCTGGCCTGCCTGCCGGTACCAGCCCTCCTTGTCGGGGACGGCGTTTACGCAATCATTCCAAAGGGCCAGTTCTTTCTTGTGGGTGCCGGAATCGTCGCCGCGGCTGACAAAGACGGCCTTGCTGTCAAGAACCGCCTTGAAGGCGCCGCAGGTGTCCTTCCCTTTGATGCCGGCCGGATCGGCCTCCGGCCCGATGATGATGAAATCGTTGTACATGAACTGCCGGCGGTTCAGGCCGAACCCGGCCTCGACAAAGGCCTTTTCCGCGGCAGGGGCGTGCACCATGAGGACATCGGCATCGCAGTTCTCCCCCAGCTTGAGGGCCTGGCCGGTGCCGGTGGCCACCCATTTCAGTTCAATGCCGGTTGCCTCCTTGACCAGGGGCGCCATGTATTCAAGCAGGCCGGTGTTGTCGGTGCTGGTGGTGGTGGCCA
>JALHJD010000354.1 GCA_022837185.1 Desulfobacteraceae bacterium | reverse complement strand
TGGCGGCGGTGGCTATGGGGTCAAGGGCGGAGCATGGTTCATCCATGAGGATGACCTCCGGACTGACCGCAATGGCCCTGGCAATGCACAACCGCTGCTGCTGCCCTCCCGAGAGCCCGGTGCCGGGTTGCGCCAGCCTGTCCTTGACCTCCTCCCATAATCCCGCCTTGGTCAAGGAAGTTTCGACAATTTCATCCAATTCCCTCCGGGTTGCGGCCAGGCCGTGAATTTTCGGACCGTAGGCGACATTGTCGTAGATTGACTTGGGAAAGGGATTGGGCTTCTGAAAAACCATGCCGATCCGGGCCCGGAGGGGAACAACGTCGACCTTCCTGTCATAGATGTCCATGTCATCCAGCCTGATCTCCCCGCTCACCCTGCAGTTGTCAATGGTATCGTTCATTCTGTTCAGGCAGCGGAGAAAGGTCGACTTGCCGCAGCCGGAAGGTCCGATCATCGCCAGGACCTCATTTTGACCGATATCAATGGAAACTTCCTGGATCGCCTGCTTGTCGCCGTAAAAAACGCTGACATTCCTGCAGGTCATGCGAGGGGAATCGGAGAACGGCTTGCCGACCGTCCTTCTGTCTTCCCTGCTCACTGGATTGTCGTCCATACGCACCGTCCTGTTCATCACCATCGCCCGCCCCGTAATCGGCGCCCCTGAATCCGGAACACTATTCCCTCCCCCTGACACTTTTCCCGATCATCCGGTTGAACCTTTCGAGGGACACCGCCGCGAGAATTATTCCTGCGCCCCTCCCTTCCATACGTCCCGCATAAAAGAAACAGTGCGGGCCGGACCGCATTTCCCGTTCCCGCACTGTAAACCATACATCCGGCCTGTTGCCTACTCCAAGGCAAGGGGCCTGAGTGATTTGACGTCATCGGCGAAACGGAACCGCTCATCATCCGGCATGGGAATCAGGCCCTTATCGGTCAGATACCCTTCTTCACCCCAGGCCTTGTCGCTGGTGAATTCGGCCAGGTATTCCTCCATGCCGGGGATTGTCCCGATGTGCGCCTTTTTGACGTAGAAATACAGCGGGCGGGATACGGGATACGCCCCGGCCGCGATCTCCTCGAAGGTGGGACTCTTTCCCTCGATTTTTGAACCCTGGATCCTGTCCGTGTTCTGGTCAAGAAAACTGAAGCCGAAGATGCCGTAGGCATCCGGATTGACATTCAGTTTCTGCACGATCAGGTTGTCGTTTTCACCTGCTTCGATATAAGCGCCGTCTTCACGGATGGTCCGGCAGATGCTTTTATGCATGTCCTTGTCGGTACTTTTCACCGCCTCGATCGACGGGAACGCCTCGCATCCCTCATCCATGACCAGCTCGACAAAGGCGTCCCGGGTGCCGGAGGTTGGCGGCGGCCCTAGCACCTCAATCTTTACAGCCGGCAAGGCCGGGTTAACGTCCTTCCAGGTCTGGTAGGGGTTGTCAATGAATTTACCCTCATTCTTCGGGTCCGGCACGCTTTTGGCCAGGGCCAGAAACAGGTCCTTGCGCTCAATATCCATCTGCGCGGCATTTTTAGAGTTGGCCAGGACGATCCCATCGTAGCCGATCTTGACCTCGACAATCTCCTTGACCCCATTTTCAAGGCACTGTTCATATTCCGACTTCTTGATCCGGCGGGACGCATTGGCTATGTCCGGATGTGCGGTGCCGATGCCGGAGCAGAACAGCTTCAGCCCGCCGCCGGAACCGGTTGACTCGATTTTGGGTGTTTTGAATCTGGTGGTCTTACCGAACTGTTCCGCCACAGTGGTGGCAAAGGGATAGACGGTGGACGAACCGACAATCGAGATGTAGTCCCGGGCGGAAGCCTCGACACCAACGCCACCGCTGACGCAAAGAGCAGCGGCAAGTCCGACAACAATACTTTTTTTCATAATCATTTTCCTCCGGCAGTAGTTAATTAATCATGCCGGAAAGATACCCTCTGATTGTTAAGAAGTGATTATCAATGCATTAATCTCATCTTCTACAGTTGAAAAAAAATAATTGAACGATTCCGGGTCAATACGACGCACAAAAAATGTGTTGGCACTACGCATGATAGGACACCTGAAAGA
>JALHJD010000039.1 GCA_022837185.1 Desulfobacteraceae bacterium | reverse complement strand
CGTTGACCGCCTTGACCGTCAGTTCGATGACCCGCTTGTGCTCATCGAAGTCCAGGGTCGCCGATTCCCCGGTGGTTCCGCACGGGACAATGCCGTGCGTCCCGTTGGTTATCTGGAAATCGATCAGGTCCCGCAGCCCCTCTTCATCAACCTTGCCGTCAAGAAAGGGAGTAACGATGGCAACGATTGCTCCCTGAATTCCGCTCATGATCTTCCTCCTCCGTTTTATCTTCCTGGTCCCGGGCCGGAACCTGTTCAATCCTCGTGCAGGGCGTCCTCGTTCAACTCCCCGGTGTAGATGATATGGGCCGGCCCCTTGAGAAATACATTGGCCGCGGCTTTGCCCTGGTGCAGGTCAAAGGAAATGGACAACCGGCCGCCCCCCGAGGTGACGATGTCGACGGGCGAGGCCGCATGACCGAGGACGGCGGCAATCAATGCCGCGGCGGCGGCGCCGGTGCCGCAGGCCAGGGTTTCGTTCTCCACGCCCCGCTCGTAAGTCCGCACCTGCAGGCCCCCTTCCTTGAGCGGCCGGACGAAATTGACGTTGGTGCCGGCCGGCATGAAATCGGCATGGAAGCGGATCGACCGGCCGGTCTCCGTGAGGTCGAATCCGTCATAATCCTCGACAAAGACGACCGCATGCGGCACGCCGGTGTCTACCGAGTGCAGTGCAACGGTCCGGTCCTGCAGACGGACCGTCCTGTTCAGCCTGAAATCCTTCGGTTCCGTCATGAGGATGGAGACATTGACGTCCGCGACATTGGCTTCGATGATCCCGGCAATGGTCTCAAAGCGCATATGGGCCGGCGCTATGCCGTGCATATAGGCAAAACGGGCAGCGCAGCGGGCGCCGTTGCCGCACATTTCCGCCTCGGATCCGTCGGCATTGAAAAACGCCCATTGAAAATCCGCCGCCTCGGACGGTTCGATAAAGATAAGGCCGTCGGCGCCGACGGAAAACCTCCGCCGGCAGACCAGGCGGGCGAATTCGGGCATCATTTCCCTGGCCAGTCTCGGCTTCCGGTGGTCAATAAGAATGAAATCATTGCCCGTGCCGCTCATTTTGACGAACGGGATCGGCATCTGCACGATTTTCATGGCTCCTCCCGGACCGGGATGACTTCGCCCCTGACAAGGTCCGCATAGGTCTCCCGGGACCTGATCACATGGAATGTCCCGCCGCTGACCAGCACTTCGGCGGCCCGGGGGCGGGAATTATAATTGGACGACATGGTGAAGCCGTAGGCGCCGCTGCTCATGATCGCCAGCAGTTCGCCCTGGCTGACCCGGGGCAGCAGCCGGTCCCGGGCCATGAAATCACCGGTCTCGCAAATGGGCCCGACGATGTCGACCAGCTGCGGCGGCGCGCCGCTGTCCACGACGGGGCGTATTTCATGGTAGGCCCCGTACAGGCTCGGCCTGGTCAGATCATTCATGGCCGCATCGACGATCACAAACCGCTTTTCCTGATCCTCTCCCGTATTGACCTTGGTGTACAGCACTTCCGTGACCAGGACGCCGGCGTTGCCGACAATCACCCGGCCCGGCTCGAGAATGAGCCTGCACTGCATGGAGTTCAGCTCCTTCTGGATGGCCCTGGCGTAATCATGCGGATGGGGGGGCTGTTCATCGGCGTAGGTGATGCCGACGCCGCCGCCGAGATCAAGGCAGGTGATGCGGATGTCCCGCTCCTCCAGGAGGGAGATGAATTTTTTCAGTTTGCCCAGGGCCTCGATGAACGGATCGATCCGGGTGAGCTGCGAGCCGATATGGCAGCTCACTCCCCGGATGGCGATATTGCTCATCGACCGGGCCCGGACATATTCCCGCAGGGCATCCTCAACCGGAATGCCGAACTTGTTTTTGGCCAGGCCGGTGGAAATATACGCGTGGGTCTGGGGATCGACGTCCGGATTCACCCGGAAGGCGACCGGGGCCTCCACCCCGAGTCCCGAGGCCACGGCCTGCAGGCGGTCCAGTTCCTGCGGCGATTCCACATTGAACATCAGGATGCCCGCTTCCAGGGCCTCGCGCATTTCCGCGGCGGTCTTGCCGACGCCCGAGTAAATGATCCGTTGGGGCGGAACGCCCGCCCGCAAGGCGCGGAAAAGTTCACCGCCGGAGACGATGTCCGCCCCTCCGCCCAGCCCGCTGAACAGGTTCAGCACGGCGATGTTGGAACAGGCCTTGACCGCGAAGCAGGTCAGATGATCCATGCCGGCAAATCCGCTGTCAAAGGCCTGGAAATGGCGGGTCAGGGTCGCCTCGCTGTACAGATAGAAGGGCGTGCCGACGGCCCGGGCAATGTCGCGGACCGGAATCTCCTCGCAGTACAGTTCGTTGTTCAAATAGTGAAAATGATGCATAAGCAGCCTGTGGTGACGGTACCCGCTGTTCCTCCTACCTGAACATCCCGGCTTCTTCCGAGACCGGACTTTCATTGGCCGGAGTGGCCCCGTCGATGCTGGATACGGAATAGAACCATCTGGCCGCCCCGGGAGGCGTCCGGTCATCGAAAATCGTCGTCGGGACCTTGACCTCGCCGAGTAAAACCGGCTGCCGCTCTCCCTCTACCCGGCGATACACCCTGTATCCCCTTATATCCGGATGCTGAACGGGATCCCAAACCACCTTCACCCCGGCGGACGTCATGACCGCTTTCACCCCGGCAGGAGGAGGCGGCGCAGTGCGGTCAACGGGGACGGCCTCCACCGGCTGACTGGGGCCGCCGCCGACCTCTCCCTTTTCATACATGGTGACCGCCTGGACCTGGTAGCGGTATTTTCTGCCGTTGACCACCTTCGTGTCCACATACCCGGTTTCATTCAGCAATCCGCTAAGCAGGGTGAAGGGGCCGCCGCCCTGGCTGCGGTATACCCGGTATCCGACCGGCTCCCGGATCGGTGTCCCGTTTATGTGGGCGGTGACTGCCGCCCAGGCCAGGCTCACCCTGCCGTCGCCGGGCTGGGCGGCAACTTCGGCGGGGACGGCCGGCGGAATGTTCCACATGAAGAAAACAATGTTCGAATCCTCGCTTTCCGCCCACCATCCGGTGCGGGACCGGACCTTGAAAAAATACAGATTTCCCGGCCTGAGTAATGTTGTCTCGTACATAGCCTGCCTGGGCTTGCCGGCGGCGATGGCCCCCCCCGGAATGTCAAGCGGCTCGCCGAAGGGAATCGGACAGGTTTCGCAGTACTGTTCCGGGGGCACCACCGCTCTGTACAGTTGAAACGACAGAATTTCGCTGAGCTCATCCCCCTTGACGGTCTCCGTGGGATAGGTCCACCGCAGCGTCACCCCCCTGTCGTCCAGTTCATACTGCAGGTCGGTAACCGCCTTGGGGACGATCTCCTGGGGAGGGACCGGCCGGGTCTTGTAGCCGCAGCCGCTCAGGACCGACAGAGCCAGCAATCCGCACAGAACAACCGGCCAGGGCAAAAATAACCGTCCACGCACAAGTGTATCCGCTCTCATCATCCTGTTATCCCCAAGTTTTTTTCGAGACGCCGCAGGGCATCCTCAACCCTGGCCCGCGCGGTCCCGCCGATGGACAGACGGCTGTTGACCGATCCCTCCACCTTGAGCACCTCCAAGACATCCCCGTCGATCAGGCTGGAAAAAGACTGCAGTTCTTCAAGTTTCAGGTCCGTGAGCTCCTGTCCCCGCTCCTGGCAATGGGCGACAATCCGGCCCACCACCCCGTGCGCCTGGCGGAAGGGCATGTTCTTTTGCACCAGGTAGTCGGCCAGGTCGGTGGCGGTCATGAAGCCGCCGGACGCCGCCGCCCGCATCCGGTCGGTATTGAAGGACAGATTGCCCAGCAGTTCGGCGGTGATGGACAGACTCGCCCTGACCGTGTCAAGGGCGTCAAACACGGGTTCCTTGTCTTCCTGCAGGTCTCTGTTGTAGGTCAGGGGCAGCCCCTTGACCGTCATCAGCAGCCCCATGAGCGATCCGGTGACCCGCCCCGTCTTTCCTCTGATCAGCTCGGGGATATCCGGGTTCTTCTTCTGGGGCATGATGGACGACCCCGTGCAGTAGCGGTCCCCTATCTCGACAAAATCGAACTCCCGGCCGGCCCACAGCACCAGTTCTTCGGCCAGGCGGCTGAGATGAAGCTGGATGACCGTGCAGCAGAAGAGGAATTCCATGGCAAAATCCCGGTCGCCCACCGTATCCATGGAATTGGCGGTGACCGCCGGAAAGCCGAGTTCGGCTGCCACGAACTCCCTGTCGATGGGCAGACCCGTTCCGGCCATGGCCGCCGCCCCCAGAGGCATGACATTAAGGCGCCGGACGCAGTCGGCGAGGCGGTCCCGGTCCCGCTCGAACATCTCCACATAGGCCAGCAGGTGGTGGGCCAGCAGCACCGGCTGGGCCCGCTGCAGATGGGTATACCCGGGCATGACCGCACCGAGGTGCCGGCGCGCCAGGGTGACGAACCCCTTCTGGACCTCCGCCAGCAGGCGCCGCAGGCCTTCCCCCTCCTCCCGCAGGTAGAGGCGGAGGTCAAGGGACACCTGGTCGTTGCGGCTGCGGGCGGTATGGAGTTTTTCGCCGGCCGCCCCGATCCTCTCGGTCAGGGCTTTTTCAATATTCATGTGAATATCTTCCAGGTCCGGGCGGAAGACAAAGGTACCGGCTTCGATATCCGCGCAGATCCCATCGAGCCCCTTGAGAATTGCATCGCATTCTTCGCCGCTGATCAGCCCCTGCCGGGCCAGCATCCGGGCATGGGCCTTTGATCCGGCGATGTCATGCCTGTAGAGCCGGGCGTCATAATGGATGGAAGCGGTGAACGCTTCAACCGAAGCTGCCGTTGCCTCGGCAAAGCGACCGCCCCAGAGCTTGGCGGCAGGTGTGCGTCGGGGCGAATCGGCCATGATTTATTTCTTCCTGCTCAGGGCCTGGATCTGCATCCGCAGGCTGTTCAGCCTGATGAAGCCGGTGGCGTCGGCCTGGTTGTAGACCTCGTCTTCCTCGAAGGTGGCAAAGCTCTCCTGGTAGAGGGAGGCGTCCGATTTGCGGCCGACCGGCATGCAGCCGCCCTTGTACAGCTTGAGGCGGACGGTGCCGTTGACTGTATGCTGCGTCTCGTCCATGGTTTTCTGCAACAGGCGCATTTCCGGGGAAAACCAGAAGCCGTTGTAGATCAGTTCGGAATACCGCGGCACCAGGGAATCGCGGATGCGCAAGACCTCCCGGTCCAGGGTGATGGTTTCCAGGTCGCGGTGCGCCGCCCGCAGAATGGTGCCGCCGGGTGTTTCATACACCCCCCGTGATTTCATGCCCACAAAGCGGTTTTCAACCATGTCCAGCCGGCCGATGCCGTTGGCCCCGCCCAGCTCGTTGAGCCTGGTCAGCAGCCGCACCGGGTCGAGGCGTTCGCCGTCAATGGCCACCGGATTGCCGAACTCGAAGTCGATCTCCACGTACACGGCCTTGTCCGGTGCTTTTTCCGGCGAAACCGTCAATTGATACATCTGCTCCTCGGGCTCGTTCCAGGGGTCCTCCAGGATTCCGCCCTCATAACTGATATGGAGGAGGTTCTCGTCCGAGCTGTAGGGTTTTTCCCTGGTCACCGGCACAGGAATGTCATGTTCGGCGGCAAAGGCCAGCAGTTTGGCGCGGGAATTCAGCTTCCAGATCCGCCATGGCGCGATGATGGTCAGTTTCGGCTCAAGGGCCAGGTAGGCCAGTTCGAACCGCACCTGGTCATTGCCCTTGCCGGTGGCGCCATGGCTGACGCCATCCGCCCCCTCCTCCCGGGCAATCCGCACCTGCTCCCTGGCAATGGCGGGCCGGGCAAGGGACGTGCCCAGCAGATACGAGCCCTCGTAGATGGCATTGGCGCGGAAAGCGGGAAAGATAAATTCCCGGACGAACTCGTCCCGCAGATCGGAGATGATGACTTTTTGCGCCCCCGTCGCCAGCCCCTTGCGACGCACGGCGTCCCAGTCTTCCCGCTGCCCCAGATCAGCGGCAAAGGCCACCACCGGACACTGGTACTCCTCCTGCAGCCATTTGAGGATAACCGAGGTATCGAGGCCGCCGGAGTAGGCCAGCACAATTTTGTTCACGCGCATAGTTCCTTACTTGGGCACCGCGGCGCCTCCTCCTGTTCTTCGCCCGGAATGACGGGACTGCGTGGCCCGCCCCGGAGCCTTCCTCCGGGATCCAGTTCTTTATAGGATAAAATGCTCCAGGATCGCTTTGTGGATATGCATTTTGTTTTCCGCCTGATCAAAGACGACGCTGTGCTCCCCTTCCAGCACGTCGTCGGTGATCTCTTCGCCCCGGTGGGCCGGGAGGCAATGGAGAACGACGGCATCGCCTCGGGCGGCGGCGAGCAGCCCGCTGTTCAACTGAAAGGACTGAAAAATACGCCGCCGCTGCTCCTGCTCATCCTCCCGTCCCATCGACGCCCAGACGTCGACATTGATCACGTCGGCATCCCGTACGGCCTCGCGGGGATCATCGAGCAGGGTGATCGGCGCGGACGCTCTCCGGCGGGCGGCATCCAGAACAGCTTCATCCGGGCCGTATCCCGCCGGGCAGGCAAGGGTCAGCGGGAAGCCGAAAATCGCCGCCGCCTCGATCCAGGAGTTCGCCATGTTGTTGCCGTCCCCCAGCCAGACGATTTTCAGACTCTCCAGGGTGTTTTTCTTTTCCAGCACCGTCATGACATCGCTCAGGACCTGACAGGGATGGTGGAGATCGGTGAGGGCATTGATCACCGGCACTTCGGAATGACGGGCCAGCTCCTCGACAACTTCCTGGCCGTAGGTCCGCACCACTACGGCGTCGACATACCTGGCGAGAACCCGGGCCATATCCTTGAGGGGCTCTCCCCGGGTCAGCTGGGACTCCTTGGAGGACATATGGATGACCTGTCCCCCCATGCCGTACATGGCCGCTTCGAACGATACCCTGGTCCGGGTGGAGGGCTTTTCAAACAGCATGCTGATCGTCCGGCCGGACAGGGACTGGTGGTGGAGTCCTTCAGCGGCCTCACGCTTCAAGACCATCGCCCGCTCGATGAGCGCGGTGAGCCGGTCCCGGTCAAAATCCTTCAGAGCCAACAGATGGTTGCACATAATCCATACTCTGTCTTGCAGGTACGGCCCGGCAGGCAGCGGACGCGCTGTGCACCCGGCGGTGGCGCCCCGTTCCCACTCGAACCAAAAACTTTAATTTATACAAAAAAACATGCTGCTTGCAAAGAAATTTCAAGATTACCGCTCTTTTCCGGCGACTCAGAGATCCTCGGCAGAGGAAAGAAGCAATGAAGATGATCAGGATTGCGGGGAACCGATTCCGGTCACGACTGTTCGGCGGCAGGCGCGGACTTCAGGATTTCCCCCGGTGCCGGCGGACCGCGCCCCCGCTCTCAGGCGAGTCCGCCCAGGACATGGACCAGGGCGGCGATCATGCGGTCCGTCTCCTCCCTGCTGACAATCAGCGGGGGGATGAACCGCAGGACGCTGTTGCCGGCAAAGTTGATCAGCACCCCCTGTTCGAACATCCCTTGAACAATGGCGGGCCCCTGTTCCCGACCCTTTTCGGTCAGCACCAGTCCGAGCAGCAGGCCCCTCCCCCTGACTCCGGAGGCCAGAGCGGGAAAGCGCCGGGCGACATCGGCGAGCCTGCCCGCCAGGTACTCGCCTTTCTCCCGGACGCCGGCGAGGAATCCGTCCGCCAGCATGAGCTTGAGGACGGCAACTCCCGCCGCGGCCGCCACCGGGTTGCCGCCGAAGGTTGACGCGTGGGTTCCGACGGTGAGGGAGGCCGCGATGTCCTCCCTGGTCAGCATGACGCCGATGGGCAGGCCGTTGCCCATGGCCTTGGCCAGGGTGAGGATGTCCGGGGTCACGCCGAGCTGTTCATAGGCGAACAGTGTCCCGGTCCGCCCCATGCCGGTCTGCACCTCGTCAAAAATGAGCAGCAGGTTGTGCCTGTCGCACAGCTTCCGGATGGCGGCCAGGTACTCCGGCTCCAGCGGCCGCACCCCGGACTCGCCCTGCAGCGGCTCGCACATGATGGCGCAGGTGCGGTCACCGATCAGCCTCTCCAGTGATTCCATTTCACCGAATTCGGCGTGCACAAAACCGTGCGGCAGGGGCTCGAACCCCTGGTGAAACCGCGGCTGCCCCGTTGCCGCCACGGTGGCGAGGGTGCGGCCGTGAAAGGACCCGGTCAGGGAAATCACTTCATACCGCCCGGGGCCGCTGTGGATCCTGGCCAGCTTGAGGGCGGCCTCGTTGGCCTCGGCGCCGGAATTGGCCATGAAAACCTTGTCGGCGAACGAATGGGCGGTCAGCAGCTCGGCCAGTTCAATCTGCGGAGCGGTATAGAACAGATTGGAAACGTGCATGAGCGTTCCCGCCTGGCGGCAGACAGCCTCGGTCACGGCCGGATGGCAGTGGCCGAGGGAGCAGACGGCGATTCCGGCCAGAAAATCCAGATATTCCCGGCCGTCGGCATCCCATAACCGGCAGCCTTCGCCCCTGACCATGGCAGCCGGAAAGCGGCTGTAGGTTCCGATAAACACCTTGTCACCTCTTGTCTTCCAGTTGCTGTTCTCGCTCATTTGACTATCTCCGTGCCGATCCCCCGGTGGGTGAAAATTTCAAGCAGAATGGCATGCTCGCGCCGGCCGTCAATGATGTGCGTCTTGGCCACCCCTTTCTCCAGGGCCGCGGCACAGCAGCGCACCTTGGGGATCATCCCCCCGGAAACAACGCCCGCCTCGATCAGCTCTTCGGTCTCCTCCCGGCGGATTGACGACAGGAGCGCCCCGCTCCGGTCCTTGACCCCTTCCACGTCGGTGAGCAGGATCAGCTTGACCGCCTGCAGTTCCGAGGCAATCGCCGCGGCCACCAGATCGGCGTTGATGTTATACGCCTGGCCGTCATCTCCCACCCCGACAGGGGCGATGACAGGAATGAAGTCTCGTGCCTCAAGGGTCCGGAGGATATCCGGATTGACGCCGGTCACCTGGCCGACCCGGCCCAGGTCGATGAGCTCCGGCGGCCGGGCCGGATCGTCCGGCCGGATGTGCAGGGTCAGCTTGCCGGCCTGGACCAGGTCGCCGTCGCGGCCCGACAGACCGACCGCCCTGCCGCCGCAATGATTGATCAGGCCGACAATCTCCTTGTTCACCTTGCCCACCAGCACCATTTCCACCACATCCATGGTTTCGCCGTCCGTCACCCGCATTCCCTGGACATAATTGGAGGTGATCTGCATTTTTTCCAGGAACCTGTTGATCTGGGGGCCGCCGCCATGGATGATCACCGGGTTGATCCCGATGTATTTCATCAGGATGACGTCCAGGGCAAAGTTTTTCTTCAGTTCATCATCGACCATGGCGTGGCCGCCGTACTTGATGACAACCGTTTTTTCCCTGAACTCGCGAATATAGGGCAGCGATTCTATCAGAACCTTCGCCTTGGCTATGCTTTCCTGCATGATTCTTCTCTCCGGAAACGGGTGACCCTGACGCTCCTCTCCCAGCGCCGCTTCATTCTACCCGCCCCCGGCCGTCCTGTAAACACTTCTCTTAATTTCAATTTTTGTCGGAAAAGACATTTGCGCAGAGTTTGGTCCCGGTGGATATACTCTTTACTTTTCCCCGGCAAGCAGTTATGATTCAGCACCTTATGCAAGAAACAAACCTGAAATGCGCAATCTCATTTTTTCGTTGGAGCGCTTGATGAAATTCTTACCGCAATTCAAAAAGATGTGCATCGTCCTGCTGGCGTGCGCCGGGCCCGCTCTGTTCGCCCCCGCGGCCGGGGGCGTGCAGAATTCCTCCGAACCCATCAACATTGAAGCCGATCGGATGGTCTCCCGGGAACAGGACAATTCGGTCGTTTTTTCCGGCAACGTTGACGCCCGCCAGGGAGAAGTGATCATCCGAACGGACGAGATGACCGTCTACTACCATCAGGAAAACGGCCAGGGCGGGACCGGGGGATCGAGCCAGGTCAAAAAGCTGATCTGCCTGGGCAATGTGCAGGTTTCCCAGGGCGACTGGCTGGGTACCGGCCAGCGCATGGACTACTACGCCGAGGACCGCAAAGTGATCCTCTCCGGCGATGCCCGGGCCTGGCAGGGCCAGAACATGGTCGCCGGCAAAACCATCACCTACTACCTGGACGAGGGCCGCTCGATTGTTGAAGGTCCGTCAACCGCCGACGGGACCGGCAAGGAGCAGGCCGGCGGCAAAACCGGGCGGGTAAAGGCCGTCATCCAGTCGGATTCGCCGGCAAAGTGACCATGGCCTCCGTCTCCGTTCTCGAGACCAGGGGTCTGGTCAAGGAATACCGCAATCGCCGCGTGGTCGACCAGGTCAACCTCCAGGTGCAGAGCGGCAGGGTTGTCGGCCTGCTCGGTCCCAACGGGGCCGGCAAGACGACCACGTTTTATTCCATTGTCGGCTTCATCAAGCCGGACAGGGGCCACATTTTTCTCAACCAGGAGGACATCACCGACCTGCCGATCCACAAAAGGGCCTGGAAGGGCATCACCTACCTGGCCCAGGAGCCGTCAATATTCAAAAAGCTGACCGTGGAGGAGAACGTCCGCATTGTTCTGGAACCCCTGGGACTCGCTGAAAATGAGATAAACACCATCATCCGGGAGCTGCTGGCCGAACTGAAGATAGAACACCTGGCCTCCAACAAGGGCCACGCGCTGTCGGGCGGTGAACGCCGCCGGGTTGAAATCATGCGCGCTCTGGCGACCCGGCCGCGCTTCATCCTGCTGGACGAACCCTTTGCCGGCGTCGATCCTCTGTCGGTGGCCGACCTGCAGCAGATCATCCGGGAGCTGAAGAGGAAGGGGCTCGGCATCCTGATATCCGACCACAATGTCCGCGAAACCCTCCAGGTCTGCGATTTCGCCTATATCGTCAACAACGGGCAGATCCTGACCAGCGGGGTCGCGGACGACATCATCGTCAGCAAGGTGGCGAGAAAAATGTATCTCGGCGACAACTTCAGCATGTGAGCAGTCAATGCGGCAACGGGCAAGTCGTATTTTTCCGCCAACCGGTGAGGGAAGATGGTCCTAGAACTCAGACAGCAGCTTAAGCTGGCCCAGAAACTGGTCATGACGCCGCAGCTGCGCCAGGCCATCAAGCTTCTGCAGTTGAACCGGCTTGAATTGACCGACGCGCTGCAGGCCGAACTGGAACAGAATCCCCTGCTCGAAGAGGCCGCGGAAGAGGCGAACCAGACGACCAAGTCCGACACCCTCGCCAACCAGGAGCCGGAGGAGGGGGGCGAGCCGGCGGTGACCGCCAAGATCCCCGGGGAGGATGCGGCCACTTTGGCTGAAATCAACTGGGCCGACTATGTCAACACCTTTGACAGCGACCTGTCCTTTGCCAGGGAGACGCCCCCGGCCGACGCGCCCTCCCAGTTCGACTTCATCTCCAGCCAGCCCGGACTGAAGGCCCACATGCAGTGGCAGCTCTCGGACCTGGATCTCAACGACCGGGAACTGGACATTGCCATGTTCATCATCGGCAACCTGGACCGCCACGGGTTCCTCCAGGCCGACATAGCCGACATCTGCGCCTACGCGGGCTGCAGCGAGGAAGCCGCTCTGGACATACTCCAACGCGTGCAACAGCTTGACCCGCCGGGGATCGCCGCCAGGGATATCCGTGAATCCCTGCGCCTGCAGCTGAGCCGCAAGGGCCTGGAAGATTCCCTGGCCTACCGGATCGTCAGCGATCACCTGAACCTGCTTGAAACAAGAAACTACGCCCTCATTGCCCGCAAGACGGGAGCCACGGTCAAAGCGGTGATGAAGGAGATCGAGACCATAAGCGGCCTCGTCCCTTTTCCCGGCAATGAATTCTCCAACGAACAGACCAATTATATCGTCCCCGACGTCTATGTCTTCAAGGTGGACGGGGAGTATGTCATCCAGCTCAACAACGACGGCCTGCCCCAGTTGAAGCTTTCCGACGACTATCTCAGACTGCTGCGGGAAAAAAAGGGGCTGAACCCGGAATCCCTCGGCTACCTGAGGGACAAGCAGCGGAGCGCCGAGTGGTTCATCAAGTCCCTGCAGCAGAGGCAGCGGACGATCTACAAGGTCATGGAAAGCATCCTCAAGTTCCAGAAGGAATTTTTCGAGCACGGCCCCAGCCACCTGAAGCCGCTGATCCTCCGGGATGTCGCCGAGGACATCGGCATGCACGAATCGACGGTCAGCCGGGTGACGTCCAACAAATATGCCCATACCCCCCAGGGGATCTATGAGCTGAAATATTTCTTCAGCACCGCGGTGGCGACAATCAACGGGGATACCGTCGCCTCGGAAAGCATCCGCAACAGGATCCGCCAGCTCGTCCAGTCCGAAAACCCCGCCAAGCCCCTCAGCGACAACAAGATTTCGGAAATACTCGCCAGGGAAAATATCCAGGTTGCCAGGCGCACCGTCGCCAAGTACCGGGACCAGCTCGGCATTCTTCCGGTCAAATTCCGGCGCAAGAAATGAACCCGCCGATGCTGCAGCTGGCTGAACAGTGCATCCTCCTGCACATTCCAGGCAAAACCAAGGAAAGCGTCCTGCGGGAAATGGCGGAGATCGCCCATCGCCGGATTCCGCACATCGAAACCGACATCATCTTCAACGCCTTGTGGGAAAGGGAGCAGATCGGCTCCACCGGGGTCGGCAACGGGGTGGCGATCCCCCACGCCAGGATAAAAGGACTGGACAGGATTCTGCTCTGCTTCGCCCGCAGCCTTGAAGGAATCAGCTATGACGCCCTCGACAACCAGCCGGTGTACTATATCTTCATGATACTCTGCCCGGTGGATTCGGGCGGCACCTACCTGAAAACGCTGGCCGGGGCCAGCCGCCTCCTCAAACAGCCCGAGATCCGCCGCCGGCTCAGGCTTGCCACCGGGCAGCAGGAAATCGTCGAAATTTTTCTCCAGGGCCCGTGATCGGCCGGATGCGGCCGGGCCAGGCCACTGCGCCGGCCCCTCTCCTACGTGCGGATCATCTCGGCAATCTGGAAAGCCATTTCCAGGCTCTGCTCGGCGTTCAGCCGGGGATCGCACGTGGTCAGATAATTGAGGCTCAGCTGCTCGTCCGCCAGTTGCCGGGCGCCGCCGATGCATTCCGTTACGTTGTCGCCGGTCAGCTCGAAGTGGACCCCGCCCGGAATGGTGCCCTCGGCCCAGTTCAACTCGAAAAAGCAGCGCAGCTCGGACAGGATGTCGTCAAAATTCCTGGTCTTATGACCGGAGGCGGCGGTAAAGGTATTGGCATGCATGGGATCGCAGCACCAGAGCACATTCAGGCCCGCCCTTTTGACGGCCCGGATCAGGGGCGGCAGGCAGCAGTCAATCTTCCCGGCCCCGAAACGGGTGATCAGGGTCATCCGCCCCGGCTCGTTGTCGGGATTGAGCCGCTCGATAATCGACAGGATGTCGTCCGTTTCGTACTGCGGACCGACTTTCATGCCCAGCGGGTTCAGCACCCCGCGGAGAAACTCGACATGGGCTCCGTCAAGCTGCCGGGTGCGGTCGCCGATCCACAACATGTGGGCGGAGCAGTCATACCACCCGCCGGTCGTCGAATCCTCCCTGGTCAGGGATTCCTCATAGCCGAGAAACAGCGCTTCGTGGGAGGTAAAAAAATGGGCCTGCTTCAACTGCGGAACGTCCGTGGAGATGCCGATGACTTCCATGAAGTTCAAGGCCTGGCTGATCTGATTGGCCAGCCGCTCATAGGAGCGCCCCATGGGCGACTGCTTGACGAACTCCTGGTTCCAGGCGTGCACCCTGTGCAGGGCGGCGAAACCGCCCCGGGTGAAGGCCCGCAGCAGATTGAGGGTCGCCGCCGACAGGAAGTATCCCTTCTGCATCCGCTCCGGGTCGGGAACGCGGGCCTCGGGCGTCGGCTCGGCGGAGTTGCACATATCACCACGGTAGCTGGGAATTTCAACCCCGTTGACGATTTCCGTGTCGCTTGAACGCGGCTTGGCGTACTGGCCGGCGATGCGTCCGACCTTGACCACCGGCTTGCCGCCTGCATAGGTCAGGATGACCGCCATCTGCAGCAGGACCTTGAGTGTTTCGCGGATATTGGGCGCGGTGCAGTGGGCGAACTCCTCGGAGCAGTCCCCCCCCTGCAGCAGAAAGGCCCTGCCCGCAACGGCATCGGCCAGGAGTTTTTTCAGTTCCCGTATTTCGCCCGCAAAAACCAGGGGAGGGAGGGTGGAGAGGCTCGCCAGTACCTGGTCATATTTTTGTCTGTCCGGCCATTTCGGCTGCTGCAGGGCCGGATAATCGTGCCAGCTTGTTTTCGTCCATTCCTTTAACATTGTCGTCATCGATGGTTCTTGTTTGGATAGAGACCGGGATCAAGGGCATTGAGACAAATGCGAAACTCCAACGGTCAAACAGCGTCCCCGTCCGGCGGCAATTCGCAAACTCCGCCGCGGCAGCACACCTCTTCATCAAAAACATGCAGGATCCTGGCCTCCCGCTCCCTTTTTTCTTCATCGGCAAAGGGTTCGAAGACCAGTTCGCCGCTCAGCCGGGCCAGCCGGGACCTGTCCGGAATCGCCTCCATGCCGGTGTCGAGCACCCGGCCGGTCCGGGTTTCCAGCAGTTCGGCCTCTCGGCCGTTGGTCACCACGGCGAGGGGAATCCGGTGCCCCGGATCAAGCAGCCGCGATGCCGCAACCGCCGCTCTCTCCCTCGTAACCAGCGAGCCCGGGCCGTACCGGACAATCATCACCCTCCGGCCCCCTATCCGGACGGTCAGCTCGATGAGGGACCTGACCCGGCGGCCGCTGAAACCGGTTTCGATGGACAACCGGGGCTCAAGCTCTTCCGGGGCGTACCCCTTTTCCTCCACCAGGAGACGGGCAAGCTGCTGCCGGCTGC